>JBAXIC010000041.1:0-10968 GCA_037138575.1 Actinomycetes bacterium | reverse complement strand
GTTGTGCATGAAGGTGAATGGACTGGTAGCGAAGGAAAGACTGGAATTGATAAACGCTCAGCTATCGGTCCAGTTAGATTCTCCAATGATGAAGTATCCGGAGATGTTGTCGTCGATCGTAATCATCATGGCGGATACCACCAGGCGGTTTATGCATATGCGCGCGAAGATGCCGACTGGTGGGAAAAAGAAATCAGTCAAACTATTGCCAATGGTCGCTTCGGTGAAAACTTAACAACAACAGGCATCGATGTTAATCAAGCTTTAGTTGGTGAACGTTGGCGAATCGGCACAACTATTCTTGAGGTCTCACAGCCACGAATTCCATGTCGAGTTTTTGCTGGCTTTTGGCAGAGACCGACTCTAATAAAAGATTTTATGGCAGCAGGAAAACCAGGGACCTACTTACGCATTATTCAAGAAGGCGAAATTTCTGCCGGTGATTCGATAGAGATAATTTCAAAGCCAGATCACGCAATTACAATCGCGGATCTTTACGCAGCTAAAAATGGCGAGCGTTCTAAGAAGGAAGAAATTGCATTAGTAAAAGAGTTATCACCGGCGTATCAAGAATGGGCTCAAAGCCTAAGTAAATAGCCTCTTTCCATCACTATGCCGACCCCGATAGTGTTCACCCCATGACATCTTCATCGCGAATTTTGCATGCCGCAACGGGTTCTAATTTGACCGCTAAAGGCTGGGGACAAGAGGCAGCAATTCGTATGCTGTATAACAACTTAGATCCAGCTGTTGCCGAACACCCAGAAAACTTAGTTGTCTACGGTGGAACCGGAAAAGCTGCGCGTAACTGGCCATCCTTTGATGCCATCGTAAAGAGCCTTACCAATTTGAAAGATGATGAAACATTATTGGTTCAATCTGGAAAACCTGTGGGTGTTTTTCAAACGCATGAATGGGCACCCCGTGTATTGATTGCAAACTCAAACCTTGTAGGCGACTGGGCCAACTGGCCAGAGTTTCGACGGTTAGAACAACTTGGTTTAACTATGTATGGACAGATGACTGCCGGTTCTTGGATATATATCGGCACTCAGGGAATCCTGCAAGGTACATATGAAACATTTGCCGCCGTTGCACAAAAACGTTTCAATGGAACTTTGCAAGGAACTTTGACATTAACTGGTGGATGCGGCGGAATGGGTGGTGCACAACCACTTGCTGTAACTATGAATGGCGGAGTCTGTTTAATTATTGATATCGATAAGACACGATTAGAAAAGCGTATTGAAACTCGATACTTAGATGAAATCGCAGATAGCGTTGATGATGCAATCGAACGAGTGCTTAAGGCAAAAAACGCGCGTGTTCCACTCTCTGTTGGTTTAGTTGGAAATGCCGCTGAGCTGTTTCCACTGCTTCTTTCTATGGATGTACCGATTGATATCGTCACCGATCAAACTTCGGCACATGATCCATTTGCGTACGTTCCAATTGGCGTAGATGTTCATGATGCAGCGCGCATGGCAAAAGATGATCCCGAAGATTTCACAAAACGTTCAAAAGCATCGATGGCAAAGCATGTTGAAGCCATGGTTGGCTTTTTGGACAAAGGTGCCGAGGTATTTGATTACGGCAATTCAATTCGCGATGAAGCGCGCCAAGGTGGATATTCACGGGCTTTTGCCTTTCCAGGCTTTGTTCCAGCGTACATTCGCCCACTATTTTGTGAAGGCAAAGGTCCATTTCGCTGGGTTGCCTTGTCGGGAGATCCGAAAGATATTTATCGTACTGATAAAGCTGTCCTTGATTTGTTCCCGGAAAATGAAGGGCTGCATCGCTGGATCACAATGGCACAGGAAAAAGTTGCATTCCAGGGTCTGCCTGCACGAATCTGCTGGTTAGGTTATGGCGAACGCGATAAGGCTGGACTTGCTTTTAATGATTTAGTTGCACGCGGTGAAGTTTCTGCTCCAATTGTTATTGGTCGCGATCATTTGGACTGTGGCTCAGTGGCATCGCCATATCGCGAAACTGAATCGATGATCGATGGCTCAGATGCAATTGCCGACTGGCCACTGCTTAATGCAATGGTCAATATTTCTTCAGGTGCGTCTTGGGTTTCAATTCACCATGGTGGTGGAGTAGGCATGGGCCGATCAATGCACGCTGGCCAAGTATCAGTTGCCGATGGAACAAAATTGGCGGCGCAAAAACTTGAGCGCGTATTAACAAATGATCCTGGTATGGGAGTCATTCGTCATGCTGATGCGGGTTATGACTTAGCTATCGATACTGCCAAACACCGACATGTGCATGTGCCAATGTTGGATATCGAATGACAAGCACCCTTGTTCATAACATTGGCCAACTTGTCACAAATGATCCGACCCATGATGGAAAAAAGCTGGGAGTAATCGAAAACGCGGCCTTGTTGATTGAAGATGGTGTTGTTGCTTGGGCTGGTTTAGATGCCGATGCTCCAACGCATCACATCAAACGCCGTCTTGATGCAAAGGCTCGCGCGGTAATTCCAGGTTTTGTAGATAGCCATACGCACATGATTTTTGCCGGAGATCGCAGCAAAGAGTTTCGCGCGCGGATGCTGGGTGAAAACTATAGCGCCGGGGGCATCGCCCATACAGTCGAACTCACACGGGCTGCTAGCGATGAATTACTGCGCTCTAACGCACAAGCCCTATTAAATGAGGCGTATTCAACCGGTACAACAACAGTTGAGATTAAATCTGGCTATGGATTAACGGTTAATGATGAACGCCGTTCATTAGAGATCGCACAAAGTTTGACAGATGAGACAACGTTTTTAGGAGCCCACGTTGTACCAATTGAGTACAAGAAGAACCCTAAAGATTATGTAGATCTTGTTACTGGACCGATGTTGGATGAAGTACTTCCATTTTCAAAGTGGATCGACGTATTTTGTGACAAAGGTGCTTTTTCAGTCGATGATGCCCGAACTATTTTAAAAGCCGGGATTGCCAAGGGCTTGTTGCCCAGACTGCATGCTAATCAAATACAAGAAGGTCAAGGAGTTCGCCTTGGAGTAGAACTTGATGCTGCATCGGTGGATCATGTTTCGCATGTGAGTGAAAAAGATATCGAGGCACTTTCAACTTCAAAGACTGTCGCAACACTTTTACCTGGTGCAGAGTTTTCTACTCGCTCTGCTTATCCAGATGTTCGACCACTTCTTGAGGCCAGTATTGCCGTGGCCCTTGCATCGGATTGCAACCCTGGAAGTTCGTACACAACAAGCATGCCTTTCATAATCGCCGTTGCTGTTCGCGAGATGCATTTTTCACCAGAACAAGCTTTATGGTCGGCAACGATGGGCGGCGCCAAAGCGCTACGCCGTGATGACATCGGCCATCTATTTGAAGGTGCTCGAGCTAATTTCTCAATTCTTAATGCAGATTCATATATTCACTTGGCATATCGTCCAGGTGTTCAACTCATAGAACAGGTATGGCGCGATGGCCTCCAAATCAAATAAGACGGTCACACTTTCTACGTCAGGAGTTACTTTCGCCGATGTAATAGATGTTGCACGCCATGGCGCACGAGTTGAGCTTTCACCTTCTGCTATTGATGCAATGACTGCATCTCGCACTTTCATCGAAGGCTATGCCGCCGGTGGAATCCCTGTTTACGGTGTATCTACTGGCTTTGGCGCTCTAGCTAATCGTCATATCGATGTTGAAGACCGTGTTCAGCTGCAGAAATCCTTGATCCGTTCGCATGCTGCAGGTGTTGGCCCTGCCATAGAGCGAGAAGTTGTTCGCGCCCTCATGTTCTTGCGCCTTCGCACAATGGCATCTGGGCGTACAGGCGTACGCGTTGCTTTGGCGCAGTCTTATGTAGATTTTTTAAATAAAGGGATCACACCAGTTGTTCCCGAATTCGGTTCATTGGGATGCAGCGGTGATTTGGCGCCGTTGTCACATTGCGCACTGGCACTGATGGGTGAAGGCCGTGTTCATGATGCTAATGGTGTTGAAATGGAAACGATGCAGGCACTAGATGAGGCAGGTATTAAACCAATCGAGTTAGAAGCAAAAGAAGGTCTTGCACTGATTAACGGCACCGATGGAATGCTTGGAATGTTGATCATGGCATGTGCTGATCTTGAACAACTATGCATAGTTGCCGACATTACAACGGCTATGAGTATCGAAGGCCTGCTTGGCACAGATCGTGTTTTTGCTCCTGATCTGCATGCGCCATTACGTCCACAAGTCGGTCAAGCGATAAGTGCTGCAAATATCTACGCGCTACTTGCCAACTCCGGAATCGTTGCTTCGCACCTCGAAAATGATTCGCGCGTACAGGATGCGTATTCCTTGCGCTGTGCACCGCAAGTTGCAGGCGCAGTCCGCGACACAATTGCTTATGCCTCAACAATCGCACAGCGCGAACTAGCAAGTTCAATCGATAATCCAGTTGTAATGCCCGACGGTCGTGTTGAATCAAATGGAAACTTTCATGGTGCACCCGTTGGCTATGTTTTAGATTTCCTTGCAATCGCGGCAACTGATCTTGGATCAATGTCGGAAAGACGAACGGATCGAGCACTTGATCAACATCGTTCTGCTGGCCTACCACCGTTTTTAGCCCATGACCCAGGCGTTGATTCAGGTTTGATGATTGCCCAGTACACGCAGGCTGGATTAGTCAGTGAAAATAAACGTCTTTCAACTCCAGCAAGTGTTGATTCGATTCCATCATCTGCGATGCAAGAAGACCATGTATCTATGGGCTGGTCTGCAGCACGCAAATTACGCAAAGTCGTAGAAAACTTGGCTCGAATCCTGGCCATTGAACTTGTAACTTCTGCTCGTGCAATTGAATTTCGTACTGGCTTAACACCTGCACCTGCAACTGCTCGCGTAGTTAAAGAGCTTCGCACCGTTGTTGGGGGAGTTGGCCCAGATCGTTTTCTTTCTCCTGAACTTGAGGCTGCAACAACGCTTATTAACTCTGGCGCAGTAGTAGCTGCAGCTAAAGAAGTTGTTAACGAACTTATCTAGTTGCCAGTCCTGCAGCTGCTTCTAATACTAGAAGGGCAGCTAATCGCACAGTGCGTTGATCTGCTGTATCGATTGATGCATCGATTTCAGTAATATCAATTGCGCGCACCCGCTTATCTGCAGCAACTAAAAATGCACCTTGTCGTAATTCATCGGCAGAGATTCCGCCGGGCATCGCTGCTGGACATGCCGGAACAACGCTTCGATCACAAACATCTACATCAAGATCAACATAGATTTCGCGTCCGCCTTGGCCAGCGATTTCAAGGGCTTGTTTAACTACATCGGCCATTGAACGTGTGCGCAGTTCAGAACGTGAAATAACGGTTATCCCGTTTTCTTTCGCCCGCGCACTATATTCGGCGCTATTAGCAAAGTCTGCAATTCCGATTTGAACAATGTTTTTACCGGGCAAACCAGCCTGAATTAACTGCCAGACCGGAGAGCCATTTGACTGACCATCGCGTAAATCATGGTGTGCATCAAAAGTAATCAAACCAATATTTGAAAGATCTACCCATAAGCCAGATGCAACAGAGTAAGTAATCGAGTTATCGCCACCAAGAGCTACGAGCAGTTTGTGTTGATTGAGTAAACCTTTTACCGCTTCATGCACACGTATTACGCCTTCGCCGCCATCAGGTGATTGCACATTACCTAAATCAGTAAATGAACTTTTCGCTAATTCAAGATTGGCAGAAGTTGAGTACGTTGAATAGCGGGCCAAAGCGTTTCGAATCGCATCGGGAGTTTGGTCGGCATGAGTTGGTGAAATTGAGCCTTGATGCGCGGGTACTCCAATTAATGCAAAATCTGCTGAATCATTGTGTGATTCAAATAAAGTGTTAGCACGCTTCCATTTGGGATCTTGAGGTAATTGCACTGCGCACATAGCCCCAATCGTAGGGGAAGAAGTACTCTGTCACTATGTCTGCACCAAGTGGAAATTGGCTTCTATTTATTTCATCGGGTTTGGCACTAATTATTGGCTTCGGTGTTGAGAAAGTATGGATAATCGGCGGAATCATTGGAATCATTCCCGCAATCATTTGGGTAGTAAGAGATCTGCGC
Organism: Actinomycetes bacterium; assembly: GCA_037138575.1. GTDB lineage: Bacteria > Actinomycetota > Actinomycetes > Nanopelagicales > Nanopelagicaceae > Planktophila. The sequence continues at coordinate 4,891 of JBAXIC010000041.1, read as the reverse complement.
CATCGCACCATGGGATCAGATGTCTTAGCAGTGCTTGCATTAATTGGTGCAATATTTACCGACGAATTATTTGCCGCATCCGTTGTCGCTTTTATGTTAGCAAGTGGACGATTATTGGAATCTTGGGCCGAAGGACAAGCTGAACGACAGTTAAAGTCATTGCTTGCTCGAGTACCACGCACTACACATCGTGTTGACGTTGATGGAACTATTCAGGAGATTCCAATTCAAGATGTAATTGTTGGTAATCGTATTTTGGTTCGTGGCGGTGAAATTGTTCCCACAGATGGTGAACTCCTTATTGCCGCGGTTCTCGACGAATCGGCGCTAACCGGAGAACCGCTTCCAGTCAATCGTGAAATTACTGAAGCTATTGATAGTGGTGTCGTTAATGCGGGCGCTCCCTTCGAATACCTTGCTACTAATACATCAGAGCAAAGTACATATGCTGCAATTATTCGCTTAGTTGAATCCGCACAGGCAAAGAATTCACCAGGAATCAGAATTGCAAACCGATGGGCGATGCGTTTTGTTCCTATTGCGCTAATACTTGCAGCTGGTTCTTGGTTCTTATCTGGAGATGTCCACCGAGCAATTGCAGTTCTTGTTGCTGCAACACCGTGCCCATTGATTCTTGCGGTTCCGATCGCTGTTGTATCTGGTTTATCTAGAGCGGCAAAACATGGCGCCATTATTAAAGGTGGAGCAATCCTTGAACTACTCGGCCGCACCGAAGTAGTTCTATTGGATAAGACCGGAACCTTGACGCATGGTGGACCAGCGGTAGGGCAAATCCAAGCAAATGAGGGAAATTCAGTTGAAGAGATTTTGACGCTTGCCGCATCAGTTGATCAATACTCAACACATGTTGTTGCAAAATCATTAGTAAGTGCCGCGCATAAATCTGGTTTTAAACTACTCGCTGTTGAAAATGTGTCAGAGGTTGCTGGTCACAAGATTCAAGGCCAATGTGACGGAAAGATGATTACCGTGGGCCAACTAACCCAAGAACGCCCAACCTGGTTGACTTTAGATTTTCCATTGATTGTTGCAGTTTCAATAGATGATCAATTAGTCGGTGCGATTGGTCTGAAGGATCCACTGCGGCCCGAATCACGAAAATTGATTAGTGATTTAAAGGCAGCAGGAGTCAAATATGTTGCCCTTGTGACTGGTGATCGAGAATCAACGGCACGTGAAGTTGCGCAAGAAATAGGAATCGAAAATGTTTATTCAGGTGTCACTGCTGAAGGAAAGCTGGAAATCACCCGAGGATTAATGCAGACCTCTGAGGGCTCGGTAGTAGTTGTTGGCGATGGAATTAATGATGCTCCGGCACTTGCAGCGGCACACGTTGGAGTGGCAATGGGTGCACGCGGAGCATCGGCGGCAAGTGAAGCAGCTGATGTAGTAATCGTTGAGGATTCAATCGATCGACTAACCATTGCAATTACGATTGCTAAAACTTCGCGTAAGAAAGCGATTCAAGCTGCAGGAATTGGTATGGGTCTTTCTTTTATTGCGATGATTGCCGGTGCCCTTGGAGTTATGTCACCAAGTGAGGGAGCAATTACGCAGGAAATAATCGATGTAGTGGCTATTTTATGGGCACTTACTGCGCTTGCCGAATAGATTCGACGCCATAGTTTTTACCGTATCCTTTACGTTAAGAAGAGTCGCCCGGATCACCGCGTTGCATCTAGATTTATTTCTAGTGCACCGAGGAAAGTCCGGACTCCATAGAGCAAAGTGGTGGGTAACGCCCACCCGGAGCAATCCGCGGGATTAGTGCAACAGAAAGCAAACCGCCTTTTAGCAATAAAAGGTAAGGGTGAAACGGCGGTGTAAGAGACCACCAGTAATTGCAGCAATGCAGTTAGCTATGTAAACCCCACTTGGAGCAAGACCATGCAGTTGGCGCTTGAGAGCTGCTCGCTCGAGTCAACGGGTAGGTTGCTTGAATCTGTAAGTAATTACAGATCTAGATGGATGGTGATCAGTTCGCAAGAACTACAGGATCCGGCTTATAGGGCGACTCTTCTTTATTTTTATAGTTTGTGAATTCAATTCACGCTTACTTTGCCCAAAAATGTTTGTACAAGTTGCTGCATAACCTGTCGCAGATTTAGAAGTTTCTATGGGGAAACCATGGGCAAATATGGGCAGTTTTATGGGCAGATTTCAACTACAAACAACTTTGAAAAGTTATTTGTAGTTCAGCTAATTGTTGAGGCTTATAGGGCGACTCTTCTTTTATAATTTGAGAATGCACGGCGTGGCCTCTCCCAACAATCAGGAGCGAGTACAAGTTCTCGATGTGCTTAGAGGATTTGCCTTAGCCGGAATCCTGATAATCAATGCAATGTCAATCCTTGCAGTGAAGGGTTCGACTCCTGCCTTCACTGTAGATATCCCTTGGGCAGATCGAATTCTGCAAGATCTCATACTCTTTTTTATTGAGTCTAAGTTCTTCACACTCTTCTCGCTTCTTTTTGGAATTGGCTTTGCTATTCAAATTCAAAGCGCTGAAAAACAGGGAAGTGCATTTTTGCCAAGAATTTCACGACGTATGGCTGGTCTATTACTTTTTGGACTACTTCACATCTTGCTACTTTGGGATGGGGATATCTTGGTGATTTATGCAATCACTGGAACCCTTTTAATACTCTTCAGAAAAACTACGTACTCTCGAATCAGGAAATGGGTTATCTCACTCCTTGCCGTCCCTGGTGTCTTGGTGCTTGCGATCTTGATTTACACATTAATTGCCAGACTGTCGGCATCTGGAGCAGAGACATTCGCAAAGAGTGATGCCTCACTAGCTAAAGAGTTTGCCAACACCGATGCAACACAGAAGCTGCTACAAAATGGATTCATTGAGGGAATTGCCGAAAGGATTCACACCTATCTAGAGCTATCACCTCTTCTTTTCTCAAGAATCCCAACAGTTCTGGCGATGTTCTTGATTGGCCTCTATCTGGGCAGAAGCAACTTCATCCGCCAGTTACCTGAAAAAATTGAAATCCTCAAGAGGGTTCGATTCTGGGGTCTAACTGTTGGATTCTCCTTGATGTTTTTGATCGTTGCGGGAACCAAGTTCCTGCCAAATGTCAGTGCACTTATTGCAATCATTGAAGACCAGTATTTAGCTGGTCCGATTCTGTGTTTAGGTTATGCGTCAGCTGTAACTCTCTCTTTCCTCAAGAACCCTCATCGCAAGATTTATGGGTGCTTTTTAAAGGTAGGAAGAATGGCACTGACCAACTATTTGACTCAATCTCTAGTGCTCACATTTCTCGCATATGGTTGGGGACTAGGCCTTGCTCTGGAGTTAAATGGTTTCCAAGTTTTAGGAATTAGCTTCTTGCTTTATGTCGTGCAAGTTATCTTGAGTGGACTGTGGCTAAGTAAGTTCAAATATGGACCATTTGAATGGGTCTGGCGATGCATCACGTATTGGAAAGTTCTTTCAATTAGGGCTTAGTTTAAACTTTCCGGCTTATAGGGCGACTCTTCTTAACAACATGTAGGCCCCGCATAGAAATGTGCGGGGCTTGCTCCTTTACACGCTAAAACTTTTTATAAGTCTTACCAAAACCTAACAAACTTTTATTTACATTTAAGGGTAAATCTTGGGGCAATTAGGGCAAGAAATAGGGCGACTCTGCTTTATTTAATTTCTAGGGAATTCAGCACTGATTGCAAAACAACTTTTTTGGATGCCAGTGTCTCTCCTGAGTTACCCGTTGCTCCTTGGGCGGTTAGACCTGCAAAGCCATGAACCATGCTCCAAGCAATTGTTGGAGCGGTTTTTAAGTTCTTATTTGAAAGGCAACCGAACTCATTCAATTCATTTAGCGAGTTCATCAATAAATCCCACGGACTAGGGGAAGTAGGTTCTAGATCCGGTGAATCAAAACAGATGAACGCAATTTCATAAAGATTTGATTTTTTAATACCAAAATCGATATATGCACCCCCGATTGCAAGGAAGCGATCTATCGCCCCTTTTGAAGTATTGCTAGTTGGTGCAGCCTTAAGGGCATCCAGCATCATCTTTCCCAAAACTTCTCGGGCGGCCTTTGCAACTGAGGCTTTTAAATGCTCTAAATCTTCAAAGTGGCGATATACAGCTGTCGGGCTCACTCCAGTAACCAGAGCTAATTGGCGAAGCCCTAAAGAGTTCAGCCCGTGCTTTTCCACATGGCGAAGCCCCGCAGTAACTAGAGCAGCTTGTAAATCCCCATGGTGGAACTCAGCATGGGATTTCTTCAATGTTGACATTGTAAACATTGTGCCATTATCGTTCCGCTCAGTCAATTTCTAGAAGGGCGTGTCATGAGTGGAATACATGTAGTTGTTGGGGCTGGAATAGTCGGAAGTACTCTTGCCGAATTACTTGCCAATGATGGTCAAAATGTAATTCTTATTACCCGTTCAGGCTCTGGACCAACTCACAAGAACGTCAAGAGAGTTGCAGCAGATGTCAGTGACCTATCAAATCTCCTACAGATTGCTCCAAGTGCGGTTGCAATCTATAACTGCGCTAACCCTCCGTATCACCGATGGGCCAAAGAGTGGCCACCAATTGCAGAAAGCTTTCTTGGCTATGCAGAAAAAACTGGCGCAGTACTCGTGACTTGTTCAAATCTTTATGGATATGGCCCGGTAGAAGTTCCTATGACTGAGTCACTTCCACTTAACGCTCCTGGCATTAATGGAAAAGTCAGAGCCCAGATGTGGCTTGATGCAAAGGCGCATCATGATGCAGGAAGGATTAAAGCAACAGAAGTTCGCGGCTCAGATTATGTCTGTGCTGGAGAACAAAGCCGAGTTGGATCTCGAGTCATGCCAAAAATCCTTGCGGGCAAACCTGCGCAGGTATTGGGAG
>JBAXIC010000040.1:0-11490 GCA_037138575.1 Actinomycetes bacterium | reverse complement strand
TTGCCAATCTCAAGATAGACATCATTGAGAGCGCGAAGACCGCCGAAGGAGATATTGACACCTTCAACTCGCAGCGCTGCGTTATTAGTAGACATGAGGTGCGTAGATTCTAGGCACTCTCGGGCCAATTCTTGTCACGATTTCATAATTAATTGATAACGATGCGGTGCCCCAGTCATCTGCGGTGTACTCGCCATGCGAGCCATCGCCGAAAACAATCACCCAGTCCCCCGATTTTGCAGTGGACTCTGGTCCTAAATCGACAACAAATTGATCCATCGAAACTCGTCCGATTAATGGAGCTCTTTGCCCGTTAATAAAAATTCCAGCTCCGTGGGCAATTCTTGGGATTCCATCGGCATAACCCATGGCCACAACACCAAGTTTAGTTTCTGCATCCGTGATTGCAGTAGCGCCATATCCCACTGGTGAGCCGGCAGGCACGGATTTAACAAGATGTAGTTTTGCACGAAGCTGCATAACAGGTTTTAATCCAAGGGCTTTGCTGTCTCCCATAGTTTTAATATCAGGAGATAGTCCATACATTGCAATACCAGTTCGTACCATTTCAAATATTGAATTATTATCAAGAAGCGTTGCAGCTGAATTTGCTAGGTGCTTAATCGGTGGTTTGATTCCGATTGCAGCTAATTCACCGATTTTTAAATTGAATCTTTGAAGCTGATCTAAGTTTTGTTTCTGACCCGGTTCATCGGCTCGTGCAAAGTGTGAGAAAACTCCTGCAACTTCTACCTTAGAGAAATCGGCTTGAAGCAATCGTTGCCATTCATCGAGAAATCCACCACGAGTCATCCCGGTATCGATCTCAATGTGAATATTTGGCTTATTGGGAACCTGGGATATTTCTTCAAGTGCAGCAATTGATGCAATTGCAATATCGATATCGTGTTTTGCGGCTAAATTAAAATCAGATCCCGGTGGAACCAACCAAGCAAGTATCGGAATTCGAACACCATGTGTACGAAGTGTGATTGCCTCTTCCAATAGTGCAACACCTAACCAATCAGCTCCACTTTTTTCTGCAGCTAATCCGATTTCGACTAAGCCATGACCATATGCATCCGCCTTAACAACGGCTAGTAAATTCACACCCGCCTTTGATTTCAGATATGAGATATTTGATGCAAGAGCAGTGATATCAATTCGTGCTTCAGCGCGATGTTGCATTATCTGCGCTCTACAATCACCATTGCTGACGCTATCCCTGCATCGTGTGAAAGAGAAAGATGAACATCAGCGCCATCTACTAAATCGGCGATTTCACCACGAAACAAGAAGGCAGGTTTGCCGTTTTCAAGGTTTACGACTTCAGCATCATGCCAGCCTAGGCCTTTACCTGCGCTGAGCGCTTTTGCTAGCGCCTCTTTAGCAGCAAAACGTGCGGCTAAAGAATGAATTGGTTTTGTTCGTTCATTTTCAGTAAAGAGTTTTTCTAGTAAACCGGGTGTTCGATCTAACGAGGCTTTAAATCGCTCGATATCCACGACATCAATGCCGATTCCATCAATCATGGATTTAAGTCTAGTGCAGTTGGCTCTTTGAGGGAACGTATCGATCAACGGCAATTACTGCTACTAATAATGCACTTCCGATAAAAAGACCGCCTAATAAATCAGTGAACCAATGCGTATGGCGAATAAGGGAAACAATGCAAATTGTTAAAGAAATTGCCGCCACTGCAGCACTTGCAAGTCGTCCCTGATATCTATCAACTTTTGCATACCGATAAATCAGATAGGCCAAAATTCCCCATGAAAGAACGGCATTAGAGGCGTGGCCACTTGGATATGACATTCCACTAGCATGGAGAAGATCAAATCCATCTCGTGGTTTCGTACGACCAAGAAATAATTTGAAAATACCAACAACAAAATTAAGTGCAAGCAGCGAAAGAACTGCCAAGTTCAAAGGACGCCAAGTTTTGAATTTATAAGCAATGAAAACGGCAGCAGTTATTAGAATTGTTGCAGTCAACCAACGAAGGCCTAAGTCATCGAGGCGTCTTAGAACAAATCCAGAAAAACCATCAAAGCGGGGTCTATGGGTTCGGTTGACGTGATTATCAAAGTTAACTAATGGTCCGTAAGTGAGTACTTGTTGCGTCACAACTAGGAATCCAGCAAAGAGAACAAAAGACCAGCGCAGTGCGCGATCCATCTGCTTCCTTCTGTGTTGAATTTCGTTCTGCACTTATTCAACCGTAACTGATTTAGCCAAATTTCTTGGTTGATCAACATCGTTGCCACGCGCAACGGCCATCTCATAAGCAAATACCTGCAGTGGAACTGTTGCTAGAACTGGCTGAAAAAGAGCTGGTGTAACTGGTATTCGAATAATGTGTTCAGCGCCCTCAACATGAGCGCCCTCTTCAGCAATCACAATTACGCGCGCACCCCGTGCCTTAACTTCTTGAATATTGCTCAACATTTTTTCATCAAGTGCATGTTCGTGACCGGCTGGCAGAATCGCAATAACGGGCGTCCCTTGATCAATAAGGGCGATTGGGCCGTGCTTGAGTTCACCCCCAGCAAATCCTTCAGCATGGATGTAGGCAAGCTCTTTTAATTTAAGTGCACCTTCAAGTGCCACTGGATAGCCGATATTTCGCCCAAGAAATAGGACGATGTTGTTTTCAGCAAAACTGCGAGTAAGTTCGCGCAAAGGTTCTACTGTTTCAAGAATAGTTTCGATTTTTCCTGGAAGCTCAAGCAGTTCGTTGTAAAGGTCTTCAACCTGCGTGTCTGTAAGTGCGCCATTAACTTGGGCTAAATGGAGCCCAATTAAATACACGGCAATCATCTGAGTTAACAGTGCTTTAGTCGATGCAACTGCGATTTCTGGGCCAGCATGTGTATACAAAACAGCGTCAGCTTCACGTGGAATCGTTGAACTGTTGGTATTACAAATAGCTAAGACGCGTCCTCCTGCTGCCTTTGCATGTCGCACAGCCATTAGTGTGTCCATCGTTTCACCAGATTGTGAAATCGCGATAATTAAAGTTCCAGCATCGATTATTGGATCGCGATATCTAAACTCACTCGCAATCTCTACATCAACTGGGATCTTGGCCCATTTTTCAATCGCATACTTTGCAACCATTCCGGCGTGATAAGCCGTGCCGCAAGCGATAACAGTAATTTTCTTGAGCGAGCGAATTTCATCGGCACTCATGTGCAGCTCATCTAAGACAATCTGTTTGTTATCGCTTAATCGACCAATCAAAGTATCGGCAACTGCCTTAGGTTGTTCGAAGATTTCCTTGAGCATAAAGTGCGTGAAGCCACCTTTTTGGGCCGCACTTGCATCCCAAGTGATTACATACTCCTTGGGGGCGACAAGATTTCCATCTAAATCTGTGATTAAAACGCAATCTGGGGTCATTGTTACTACTTCATCTTGACCAAGTTCTACAGCCCGCTTTGTGTAATCGATAAAGGCTGCAACATCTGAAGCCATGAAATTTTCACCGGAACCTAGACCAACAACAAGTGGTGAATTACGGCGCACGCCAACGACAACTTCTGGAGCATCGGCATGAATTGCCAGAAGCGTGAATGAACCTCTTAGTGCTTTAACAGCTTCGCGCATTGCTGCCGAAAGATCTCCGGCATGCTTCTTGCGCAAGTCGCTGAGCAAATGTGCAACTGATTCAGTATCTGTTTCTGATGAAAACTTATGCCCGCGAGCTTCGAGTTCTTTACGAAGCTCGGAATAGTTTTCGATAATTCCATTATGAATAACAGCTAACTTGCCTTCATTATCAACATGAGGGTGGGCGTTGTGATCGGTTGGCCCACCATGAGTTGCCCAACGAGTATGGCCGATTCCTGAATGAACCACTGGAAGTGTTGCATCAAGTGAGTTTTCAAGATTGGAAAGTTTTCCTGCTTTTTTTTCAATAAAGAGCGTGCCTGCAGTTCCAAGAGCGATACCGGCTGAGTCATAGCCGCGGTACTCAAGTCGGCGAAGTCCCTCAATCAGGGGCGTTGCTGCAGATTGTGGCCCTGTGTAACCCACAATTCCGCACATAGATTCTTACCCCAGTTCGCTTTTTACAATATCTGCAAGTTGTCTAGCAACTTCTTGGGCAAGGCTATCACTGGCCGCTTCAACCATCACTCTGATTAGTGGTTCGGTCCCAGAAGCACGAAGCAAAACTCGCCCACTATCTGCCAATCTCACTTCGGCAGATTTAACGGCATCTGAAATAACGGCAGACTCTGACAACTTTTCTTTTGCTACGTCACGAACATTTATCAATACCTGCGGAAAGCGCACCATGGTGGCTGCAAGCTCTTGCAAAGTCTTTCCGGTGCGAACAACTTCCTGAAGTAGTTGCAACGCAGTCAAAATTCCATCTCCTGTGTTGGCAAGTTCGCGCATGATTACATGGCCTGATTGTTCTCCACCGATTGAGTAATCATTTGCAATCATATTTTCTAAAACATAACGATCTCCAACGGGGGTCGTAACTACATCAATGCCAGCATCCTTCATGGCATGCATGAAACCTAAATTGCTCATTACTGTACCGACAACTGTGTTGTTCTTTAATTTTCCTCGGGCTTTAAATCCACGAGCCAAAATCGTAAGAATATGGTCGCCATCAATTTCATTTCCAGCTGCATCAATTGCTAAACATCGGTCTGCATCTCCATCATGTGCGATTCCAACGTCAGCACCCTCTTTGAGAACGGCCGCTCTTAATTGGTGCAAGTGTGTAGATCCACAGTCGTCGTTGATATTCCAACCATCGGGTTGATTAAAGATTGCAACTACTTCAGCACCGGCGCGACGATAGGCTTCTGGGGCTACAAATGAAGAAGCACCATTAGCGCAGTCAACAACGATTTTTAAACCTTTAAGCGGAGTTTCAACTGAAGCAATGAGATGCTTTAGGTAACGCTCAGCTGCGCTGTCATCAATAATTGCACGACCAACGTTTTTACCCGTTGGACGCTCCCAATCTTCTCCCATGCGTGCTTCAATACGCGCTTCGATTGCATCATCTAATTTGCCGCCACCACGTGCAAACAACTTAATTCCATTATCTGGCATTGCATTATGGGATGCACTAATCATTACACCCAGATCGGCTTTAGATTCAGCGACTAGATGTGCGATTGCAGGAGTTGGTAATACACCTACGCGATACACATTGATTCCGGCACTCGTTAAACCAGCTACAACTGCCGCCTCTAGAAACTCACCAGATGCTCGTGAATCTTGACCCACAATTGCCGTAGGGCGATGATCTTTATTTGATGAGCTTTCTACCAATATATGCGCAGCGGCAACAGAAACATCTAATGCTAGTTCTGCAGTTAAATCACGATTGGCTAAGCCACGAATTCCATCGGTGCCAAAGAGCGCCATTGGAACTCCTCTGCTAGATAGTGTGGATTAACGCTTGCTGTATTGAGAACGCTTACGCGCCTTCTTAAGGCCGTACTTCTTGCGCTCAATAACACGTGCATCACGTGAGAGGAATCCAGCTTTTTTGAGTGCTGGACGGTTTGCTTCTTCATCGATCTGATTAAGTGAACGTGCAACGCCTAAACGAAGTGCACCGGCTTGACCAGAAACTCCGCCACCATTGATACGGGCGAAGACATCGTAAGCATTTTCTGCACCAACGGTGCGGAATGGTTCTGACACTAATTGTTGGTGAACTTTATTTGGGAAATAGTTTTCAAGAGTCTTTCCATTAACAACCCACTTGCCGCTTCCTGGAACTAAGCGAACGCGTGCAACTGCTTCTTTACGTCGACCCGTACCGCGACCTGGAGCCTTGATAGCTGGGCGGTTAGTTGCTGGTGCTGGAGTTGAAGAAGAGTATGAAGTAGGAACTTCGGCCTCATCGAGATCGAAAGCTGTTGTGTTTTCTGACATTGTCATCCCTTACTTCACGATTTGTGAAACTTGATCGAATACATATGGTGTTGGTGCTTGTGCTGCATGTGGGTGGTTTGGTCCCGCATAAACCTTTAGCTTTGAAACAATGTCGCGACCTAAACGGTTCTTAGGAATCATTCCTTTAATTGCTTTTTCAACTGCACGTGTTGGGTGCTTCTCAAGAAGTTCGCCGTACACAGTTGAAGTTAAACCACCTGGAAAACCTGAGTGATGGTGAGACCACTTCTGCTTGGACTTGTTACCTGACAATGCAATCTTTTCTGCATTGATGATGACGACGAAGTCACCCATGTCCATGTGTGGTGCAAATGTTGGCTTGTGCTTTCCGCGAAGAAGAACGGCAGCATGTGTTGCAAGACGGCCCAAGACCACATCTTGTGCATCGATGACATGCCACTTACGGACTGCATCACCGGCTTTTGGACTGTATGTACGCACGCTATTGCCTACCTTCTGATTCGTTGATAACTTCCGAGCCTCTTTTTCGGAGGCAGAGGATTAGGGTACCCGTACGCGCCATATGGGTCAAAATGGCCCTTTTAATGCTCAAAAACAGGCTCAGGGCTCTCAAAGACCTGGCCATCTTTGCCAAAGATTAAGAAGCGTGTGAAACCACGAGTGAACCAGCGATCATGGGTCACCGTAATCACCGTTCCTTCATAACGTTCTAGGGCGGTTTCTAAGCTCTCTGCACTAGCCAGATCTAGGTTGTCTGTTGGCTCATCGAGAAGCAACAAAGTTGAGCCCGAGAGCTCGAGCAAGAGAACTTGAAAACGTGCTTGCTGACCTCCAGAGAGTGAGGAAAATCGTTGCTCTGCTTGCTGATCAATTTCATATTTGCGTAGCGCACTCTTAGCAGGACCTAACTGCAGCGAGTACATCTGCCAGAGAATTTCAAGCAAGCTCTGCGATTCAAACTCTGGATGTGAGTGGGTTTGAGCGAAGTAGCCAATCTCAACGCGCGCACCGATTTTAAAATTTCCAGAGTACTTAACTGTGGGATCCCCTGAAATTAAACGCAAGAAGTGAGATTTCCCGGTGCCGTTTTTACCAAGAACTGCGATGCGATCACCAAAGAAGACTTCAAAGTTAAACGCTTGAGTTAGGCCTTCAAGTTCGAGATTTTCAAATGTTAATGCGCGCAAACCAGTACGACCACCACGTAGGCCGACCCGCACATCCTGTTCGATTGGTGGGGCTTCTGGTGCACCAATCTCTTCAAACTTTTTTAGCCGAGTCTGCATTGCGTGATATTTACTTGCCATATCCGGGCTTATCGCTGCTTGCACTTGAAGAGTACGAACCAAATCCTTAAGTCGTTGGTGCTCTTGCTCCCATCGAAGAAGGACTTCGGCAAAGCGGGCATTTCTAGCTTTGCGTGCATCGTGCCAAGTTGAAAACTTTCCGCCATGCACCCACGTTGTGTTCCCTGCGGCGCCTTGTTCAAGAGTCACGATTCGATTCGCTGTGTTTTCAAGAAGTTCACGATCATGGCTAATAAATAAAACAGTCTTCTTGGTTGATGTAATTACTTCTTCAAGCCAACGTTTAGATGGAACATCCAAGTAATTATCCGGCTCATCAAGAAGTAATGTTTCATCAGGACCTTCAAGAAGTGCTGTAAGAACTAACTTCTTCTGTTCTCCTCCAGAAAGAGTGTTTACTTCACGCTTTGAAACATCGTCAAAAGATTTGCCTAACGCGCGAGTGCAACACACATCCCAGATAACTTCGTATTCGTAACCGCCGGCATCTCCCCATTCGATAATTGCTTGGGCATAAGCCATCTGTGATTTTTCAGTATCTTTTTCATGCATCAAGCTTTCAGTTCTTTCAACATTCTCTGCAGCATCGCGGATTTTTTTTGGGGCAACAGATAAAAGCATTTGATAAACCGTGGTGTGATCACGTACAGCTCCAATGAACTGGCGCATAACACCTAATCCTCCAGAGATTGCAACTTGCCCGGAATCAGGTTGTAAATCACCACTAATCATGCGAAATAAAGTTGTCTTACCTGACCCATTGGCCCCAATAAGGGCGACCTTTGCACCATCACCAACTCTAAAACTCACATCGTTTAGAAGTACTCGTCCATCTGAGAGCGTGTGATCAACTCCGCTTACGTCAATGTGACCCATCAGCGGCTCAAATCTTGCTGGGGATAGTCCACTTGTCGCAATGTCAGGCCACGCGATGGGAAAACCAAAGAATCCGAAATCCGCTCTTTGTTCGAAAGAGTGTCGGCGATCCAATCCGGACCAAACCGGCCCTCGGCTACACAAACAACAGCTCCAACAAGATTGCGCACCATCGAATAGCAAAAAGAATCAGCGGCAAGTTCGGCTATTAATACGCCCTGGCTATCTCGTACCCAATCAAAGCGAACTAAGTTTCGCACCGTTGTGCTGCCTTCACGGAATTTACAGTAGGCGGCAAAGTCATGTTCACCTACCAATAACGCACTTGCCGCGTTGAGTAGATCAACATCTAATGTGCGATACCAAGGTGTGATATCAAATCGACTAAGTGGCGGGACAGCGTTATTACCATCCATAATTTTATAGGTGTAATACCTGCGAGTCGCAGAAAAACGGGCATGAAAAGCATCGGGTGCGATAGCTACTTTATTTATGCGAATATCTTCATCGAGCATGCGATTTAATTTAAATGCGAGCTCTTCTAAATTCGTTGCATCAGGAACATCAACATGGATTACTTGACCCGTTGCATGTACACCGGCATCGGTTCGGCCAGCAACAATTGTTTCAACTTTGCTGCGCGTAATTGTAGAAAGCGCGGTCTCGAACTCTTCTTGAATAGTTCGGTGATTAGGTTGTCTTGCCCATCCAAAATAGTTCGTACCGTCGTAAGCTAAATCAATCTTTAAACGAAGAAACCCACTCTCAGGGTAGAGAGTGGGTTCCGTCATGAGATTAATTTCTAAGGTTTTTAAACTTAGTTATCTTTCTCAGTTAATACTTCGATTACTGCCATAGGCGCGTTGTCACCCTTGCGAGGACCGACCTTAGTAATGCGTGTGTATCCACCATTACGTGTGGCAAAGCGTGGACCGATTACAGTGAAAAGAGTATGTACAACACTCTTATTTGAAATCTGAGCCATGACTTGACGACGTGCTGGAAGATCACCCTTCTTAGCGAAAGTAATTAACTTTTCAGCTAATGGGCGCAGGCGCTTAGCCTTTGCCTCGGTTGTTGTGATCTTGCCATGCTCGAACAACTGCTCTGCAAGAGTGCGTAGGAGTAGGCGTTCGTGTGATGGGCCTGAACCCAAACGAGGACCTTTACTTGGTTTTGGCATTTGTATTTCTCCTAGGCCTGATCTGCATCGACGAAATCATCGTCAACTGCTGCGTTGTAGTTTTGGTGCTTCGTTGGATCAAATCCTGCTGGGCTGTCCTTAAGAGACATTCCCATTGAGACAAGCTTTGCCTTGACCTCATCGATTGATTTTGAACCAAAGTTACGGATATCAAGTAGATCAGCCTCTGAACGAGAAACCAACTCTCCAACTGTGTGAATGCCTTCGCGCTTCAAGCAGTTGTATGAACGAACTGTTAGATCAAGATCTTCGATTGGAAGAGCAAGATCTGCAGCAAGAGCAGCATCCATAACAGATGGCCCCATCTCGATACCTTCAGCATCAAGATTGAGTTCGCGAGCAAGACCAAATAGTTCAACTAATGTGCGACCAGCTGATGCAACTGCATCGCGTGGCTTCATTGATGACTTGGTCTCAACATCTACAACAAGGCGATCGAAGTCAGTGCGTTGTTCAACGCGAGTGGCCTCTACCTTGTATGTAACCTTTAAAACTGGTGAATAGATTGAGTCAACTGGAATGCGGCCGATTTCAGCCCCAGCCTGCTTGTTCTGAACTGCGGTGACATAACCACGGCCACGCTCAACAGTAAGTTCGATCTCAAGAGATCCCTTGCCGTTAAGTGTTGCTAAGTGAAGTGATGGGTTATGTACTTCAACGCCAGTTGGAACTGCGATATCGGCACCAGTTACTGGGCCGGCACCTGACTTGCGAATGTAGACAATGCTTGGCTCATCGTTATCGGATGAAAGCACCAAGTTCTTGATGTTCAAAACGATATCGGTGAGATCTTCCTTGACGCCTTCAAGAGTAGTGAACTCATGCAGCGCACCGGCTACGCGAATGCTTGTAACTGCTGCACCTGGAATAGATGAAAGCAATGTACGACGCATGCTGTTGCCTAGTGTGTAACCGAAACCTGGTTCCAGCGGTTCAATGATGAACCGTGAGCGATTCTCGGAAATTACTTCTTCACTGAGGGTGGGACGTTGTGCAATTAGCACTGCTGCTCCTCTTCATTTCGGGGAAATCCACTATTTGATTTCCGCTTTGGTAGTACTGGTACTGCGTGCAGGTCTTTGACTTGTTAGTCGCGGACTTTTAAAAATTACTTAGAATAAAGTTCAACGATGAGCTGCTCTTGAACCTGGGTGTCGATTACGGCACGTGCAGGAACTGAGTGAACGATGATGCGCATTTGCGAACCAACAACCTCAATCCATGCAGGAACTGCCTTCTCGCCAAGTTCAGCGCTAGCCACGATGAATGGTGTGAGATCCAATGACTTTGGAAGAACATCAATGATGTCCATTGCAGAGACACGGAATGAAGGAATATTTACCTTCTTGCCATTAACTAAGAAGTGACCGTGACGAACTAGCTGACGTGCCATGTCGCGGCTCTTTGCAAAGCCTGCGCGGAAGACAACGTTATCTAGACGTGTTTCAAGAATGACAAGAAGGTTTTCACCAGTCTTGCCCTGCTTGCGGTTTGCTTCTTCGTAATATCCACGGAACTGCTTTTCTAGAACACCGTAAATACGTGCGCACTTTTGCTTTTCGCGCATCTGCAATAGGTATTCAGATTCTTTTGCACGGCCACGGCCATGTTGTCCAGGTGGATATGGACGAGATTCGATAGGACACTTTGGTCCATCGCACTTTGCGCCCTTAAGGAAGAGCTTTACTTTTTCGCGACGGCAACGCTTGCAGTCTGCTCCGGTATAACGAGCCATTTATTCTCTTCCTTCCTTAAACTCGACGTGGTTTACATGGACGGCAACCATTGTGTGGAGCAGGTGTTACATCAGAGATGGCACCAACTTCCAAACCAGCTGCTTGCAATGAACGGATTGCGGTTTCGCGTCCGGAACCAGGTCCCTTAACGAATACATCTACTTTCTTTAAGCCATGCTCCTGTGCGCGACGAGCTGCTGCTTCTGCTGCAAGCTGTGCTGCGAATGGAGTTGACTTACGTGAGCCCTTGTAACCAACTTGGCCAGATGATGACCAAGAGATAACAGCGCCAGTTGGATCTGTAATAGAAATAATTGTGTTGTTGAAAGTGCTCTTGATGAACGCTTTACCAACTGCAACATTTTTCTTTTCCTTCTTGCGAAGTTTGACTTTGCCCTTTGTTGCGGCAGTCTTTGATTTAGGAGCGGCCATTACTTAGTCACCTTCTTCTTACCTGCAATTGCCTTACGAG
>JBAXIC010000039.1:0-11975 GCA_037138575.1 Actinomycetes bacterium | reverse complement strand
TTTAGCTCAACAACTGGAGAACGTATCTAAGGTATTAATTAAAAAACCCGCCGTATTTATGCGGCGGGTTTTTTAATATAATTAATATTTAATTCTTTCCCAACCTTGACGGGCTTTACGGTTTCCTGCAATACCGCGTCCATCTCGAGTGCGATAAACAATTGATGGTCGGAATAGATAACCCACTGGTGCACTCAGCGAGTGTACTAATCGAGTAAATGGCCAGATGATAAAGAGCGACATAGCAACTAGGGCATGAACTCTGAAGGCAATTGGACTTGCCATCATTAATTCGCCATTTGGACTTAGCGTAAGAATTGACCGAACCCAAGGGCCAACCGTTTCGCGGTAA
The DNA here is from genome assembly GCA_037138575.1 of Actinomycetes bacterium. GTDB lineage: Bacteria > Actinomycetota > Actinomycetes > Nanopelagicales > Nanopelagicaceae > Planktophila. The sequence goes on along the minus strand of JBAXIC010000039.1, from coordinate 11,623 downwards.
TTATGCTCTTCGCCTATGACTCCAGCACTTGATAGCGTTGCAGCACTTCCTGCCAATAAAGTTGACACCAGAAATATGTACATTGTCTTATCGTTCTTAGTTGTTTGAGCAAAAACCATTGCAGTTGTGCGGCGGCGATAAATAAGCAATGAAATTCCCAATAACGTCGCTATCCCCGCAGCCCCGCCCATGGTGACTGCACCAAGGTGATACACCTTTTGACTTAATCCCAATGAGTCGGTGAAATTCTCCGGTACCAGTAGACCAACGACGTGTCCTCCAATAACAGCGAAGAGACCTAAGTGAAAAAGTGGGCCTGCAATACTCAATAACTTGCCTTCATAGATTTGAGAGGATCGCGTGGTCCAGTTGAATTTGTCATATTTGAAACGCCAAATCAGGCCTATAACAAATGATGAAATGGCGATGTATGGAAGCACAGACCATAGAAGTATGTTTGTTGAGTTCATCGTGATACTCCTCCTAGTGAAAAATCTTCTCGCGCAGAAAATGACTCAAGGGCCACTGCCACTGCGCCACTTAGACCAACAAACTCTTTTGGAGGCCCCGTTATGGCAAGTGCCTTAGCGCGCGCCTCAATCTCGGCAGTCATTTCGGGAAGGGATGCAACAACGGCATCTAATACTGCGGAATAGATTGAGCCACTCTTAAGTAATGCATCTCTAATAAGAAGAATGGGTGCTTGGTGTTCACCCAGAAGCAAGTCGCCCTCTACTGGATTTTCTAAAGCTGCAAACTCAAGTACAACTGACAAATGATCTGGCAATTCTTTTGCACTAAGCACTAATCCATATCGCTTATAGATTTCAATAAAGTAGACCAACGCCATGCCACGGTTACGTGTATCACCATGCGTCCAAGAGGTTAGAAATAATGAACATTTGCGCCGCATATCAAAGATTTCTACGTAATGCTGTTGCAGTTCATTAAGGGGTATCTGCACGGCATTATTTAGAAATGTTGTCAGAGGAACACCAAGTTTTGGTACAAGGACCTGTGCCATGTCAAGATATTCAGAGTTACGATCTATGAATTCCTGTTCTGGATAAACCAAACATTGCGCAGCAATTGCGCGCACTAGCTCTTTACTCATTTAGTCTGCCTGTCTTTCATGATGTGAAAGTTTTCAATTGTGACAGGGACAGGGTTTCCAGATGACTGACCAAATGGCCCAGAGTTAGGCCCAAGATCTACACCATCAAGGGAACAGCCCGAGCTTTGGCCCATGTTTTCGAGATCTTTTGCCTGCTCTGCATGCGCCGCCGGAATTACATAACGATCTTCATACTTAGCGATTGCAAGTAATCGATACATTTCATAAATCGATTCCTGGTCCATTCCAACTGATGCAGGAATCTCTGGATTAGGCTCACGACCTAAGTTGATGTCGCGCATGTATGAGCGCATGGCAGATAGTTTTCGAAGCGTTGACTCAACTAATTCAGTGTCTCCTGCAGTAAATAGTTCAGCCAGGTAAGCAAGTGGAATACGTAAGGCTTTAATTGCACCAAACAGGTTCCCTGCATCTTCGCCATCATGCCCCGTTTCAGTTAGTACATCAACGATGGGTGAAAGCGGTGGCACATACCAAACCATCGGCATAGTCCGATATTCAGGATGCAATGGAAGCGCAATCTTATAAACCTTTGCTAATTTATAAACTGGCGAGTTTTGAGCCGCCACTAACCAATCCTCTGGAATTCCTTCGGCGCGAGCTGCAGCAAGAACTTCTGGATCATTGGGATCTAGCAGCAGATCTAGTTGGGCTTGATACAAATCTCTTTCGTTCTCGGTGGCTGCTGCCTCTGCTACACGATCAGCGTCGTAGAGAAAAAGTCCTAAGTAGCGAAGTCGACCAACACATGTTTCAGAACAAACTGTTGGTAATCCAATTTCAAGACGTGGGTAACAGAGCGTGCACTTTTCTGCTTTGCCTGTCTTGTGATTGAAATACACCTTTTTATATGGGCAAGCAGAAACGCACATTCGCCAACCACGACACTGCTGTTGATCAACTAAAACAATTCCATCCTCCGCGCGCTTATACATTGCTCCAGATGGGCATGCTGCAACACATGCAGGGTTTAGACAGTGTTCGCAGATACGTGGAAGATAAAACATAAAAGTCTGCTCAAAAGCTAACTTCACTTTAGTTGTCACATCTTCGGCGAGTTTTTTTAGAATAGGATCTTTCTCAATATTTTCAGGGCCACCACCCAGATCATCATCCCAGTTTGCCGACCATTCAATTTTCATAGGCTTACCAGTGATCAGAGATTTAGGACGAGCTACTGGTGTCTGTTGACCTAGGGGTGCAGTTATTAGATTGTCATACTCATACGTCCAAGGTTCGTAATAATCCTTGATGTTAAGCATGCGGGGATTCGAAAAGATTGAAAGCAGACGCCGTCCACGACTTCCAGCTTTAAGGCGAAGATGACCCCGTGAAGTTCGTACCCATCCACCTTTAGCCTTAGCTTGATCTTCATATCCGCGTGGATATCCCTGCCCCGGGCGGGTTTCAACGTTATTGAACCACGCGTACTCAAGTCCAGTGCGGTTAGTCCATGCCTGTTTGCACGTTACTGAACATGTATGACACCCGATGCATTTATCGAGATTCATCACCATGCCCATTTGGGCCATGACCTTCATTAGTACTCCACATCTTGTGAACGTCGTCGGATAACAGTTATTTCATCACGCTGATTACCAGTTGGCCCTAGGTAATTAAATGCGAATGTAAGTTGTGCATATCCGCCAATAAGGTGCGAAGGTTTAATCATGAGACGAGTTAATGAATTGTGTATTCCTCCGCGCTTACCTGATGTCTCTGCTAGCGGAACATCAACAACCCGATCCTTAGCGTGATACATAAATACCGTGCCAGCCGGCATTCGGTGTGACACACATGCTCGGGCAACAACAACACCGTTTCGGTTGTAAGCCTCTATCCATTCATTATCTTTAACACCTATGGTTTCGGCATCTTCAACGCTCATCCAAATCTCTTGACCTCCGCGTGATAATGAGAGCATAAAAAGATTATCCTGATACTCAGAGTGAATGGACCACTTTGAATGTGGCGTCAAATATCGCACCGTCACTTCTTTTTCGACTCCATCGCCTTGATTTCCAAAGATGCGATGCATGTTCAATGGCGGTCTAAAGATTGGCATCTGTTCGCCAAGTTCGCTCATCCAATCGTGATCAATAAAGAAATGCTGTCTGCCAGTCAAGGTGTGCCATGGTTTTAAACGTTCAACGTTAATTGCAAATGCGGTATATCGACGACCTCCATGTTCAGAACCCGACCATTCAGGACTTGTAATAACTGGGACTGGTCTTGCTTGTGTATCTGCAAAAGTAATGCGCTTACCTTCGTTATCTAAGGCTAAATCGGTGAGTTGTTGGCCGGTGCGTTTTTCTAGCGCCCTAAATCCTGCAACTGCGATTCGACCATTGGTTGTACCCGAGAGCGCCAGGATTGTTTCGCATGCATCTACATCGCGAGCAAGTGATGGCCTACCTTCGGCAACTCCATGAGATATGACGCCGTTTTTATGGCGTAAGACGTCAATCTCTGGCAGCACGCTAACTGGTACGCCTTTTGTATTGGTTCCCAGCTGATCAAGAAGAGGGCCAAGAGCGCCCATTTTTTCACCGAGCTGTGCGTAGTTGCGTTTAACTACAACTAGTTTTGGCATTGTTATACCTGGGATCGGTTCTATATTTCCATCTTTCCAATCCTCAACAATGCCGCTTGGATTTGCCATTGCATCGGGGGTGTCATGTAGAAGTGGAACTACAACAATGTCTTCGCGTTCATCTAAATGTCCCTTCGATACCTCGGCGACTTGGCGCCCCAACATCTGAAAGATGTCATAGTCAGTTTTTGTTTCCCATGGTGGATTAATTGCGGGAGTAAAAGCGTGAACAAAGGGGTGCATGTCAGTACTTGATAGATCATGTTTTTCATACCACGTAGCTGCAGGTAATAAAATATCTCCGAATAATCCAGTACTTGTCATTCTAAAATCTATCGAAACTAGAAGATCTAATTTTCCTTCTGGAGCTTCTTCTTGCCACTTTACATCACGGGGTCTTTCATCAGGAGCATTTTCCTGGGCCCGCACTGAATTGTCCGTACCGAGTAAATGCTTAAGAAAATACTCATTGCCCTTACTTGAGGAACCGAGAATATTTGCACGCCAAACCGTTAACACGCGCGGCCAGTTCTCTGGCGCATCCGGATCTTCTATCGCAAACTTTAGATTTCCATTTTTTAACTCACTCACGACGTGATCTGCAGGTTCGACTCCTAGTGCACGGGCTTCATCTGCCAAATCTAATGAGTTGCGGTTAAGCGATGGATATGAAGGCATCCAACCCATTCGAGCTGATTTAGCCATCACATCGATTGCAGTCATGTCCTCGAAACGGCTTTCACCTAACGGTGATGCAAGAAGTTCGGACTTCAAAGCGTCATAACGCCATTGATCGGTAGATACATACCAAAAAGCAGTACCAATCATTTGTCGTGCTGGTCGCGCCCAATCGGCGCCGAAAGCCAGCTGCGCCCAACCGGTTACTGGACGGCACTTTTCTTGACCAACATAGTGCGCCCAACCGCCGCCATTAACACCTTGGCACCCGGTGAGTGTTACTAATGCCAAAAATGTTCGATACATAGTGTCGGAGTGGAACCAATGGTTAGTTCCAGCGCCAAGCAGAATCATTGAACGACCCTCTGATTCATCGGCATTTTGCGCAAACTCTCGTGCAATACGAATTGCCTGAGCTGCAGGTACATTTGTAATCTCTTCTTGCCACGCTGGTGTGTAAGGCTTTGTATCGGTGTAGTCAGTTGGCCAATCACCTTCAAGACCTTCACGACCAACTCCATATTGTGCAAGCATCAAGTCATAAACTGTTGTAACTTTCTTATCACCAATTTGAATTGTTGGTACTCCGCGCTGAAGTACTCCGCCGCTTTCAGACTCCTTTTGTCCCATATCAAAGCGTGGAAGCAAGATTGGAGCAGTTGATGCATCGGCACGGCCATAGACACTGAGTTGCGGATCGATTCCCTCTAAATCAAGGTTCCATTTACCCATCGAATCATCGTTGTAGCGATGACCTAATGAACCATTGGGAACATACGTTTTACCGTTAGCCGAATCCAAGACCACAGTCTTAAACTTTGAGCCTTCAGAAGTGTCACCCAAATCAGACGCTACTAAGAATTTATCCGGTACCCACGCACCATCTTTTTCACGCAAAGACACTAAATAAGGAAGATCAGTGAACTTCTTAACATAGTCGGTGAAACGTGGAGTTTGTTTATCAACGAAAAACTCCTTCAAAATAACGTGCCCCATAGCCATACCGAGTGCACCATCTGTACCTGGATGCGGTGCGACCCACTCGTCGGCAAACTTCGTGTTATCGGCATAATCAGGGCTAATAGCAATAACTTTTTGACCCCGATATCTTGCCTCGGTCATGAAGTGCGCATCTGGTGTTCGCGTTACAGGAACATTTGAGCCCCACATAATTAAATAAGAGGCGTTAAACCAATCGGCCGATTCTGGTACATCGGTTTGGTCGCCAAATACTTGCGGTGATGCAACAGGTAGATCTGCATACCAATCATAAAAGGAGAGCATCGAGCCGCCCATGAGCGAGATAAAACGCGCACCTGCAGCGTGAGATGCCATTGACATTGCAGGAATTGGAGAAAAACCAAAGACACGATCAGGGCCATACTTTTTAATTGTGTGTACGTGTGCGGCTGCAATAATTTCAGAGATTTCTGCCCACTGTGCTCGGACTAACCCACCCTTACCGCGAGCTTTTTGATATTTACTGCGGCGAATTGGATCATCCATGATGTCAGCCCACGCCAAAACTGGATCGCCAAGACGAGATTTAGCTTCACGATACATTTCAAGTAATAATCCACGTACATACGGATATCTAATTCGAGTTGGTGAATATGTGTACCAAGAAAATGCAGCACCTCTTGGACAACCACGTGGTTCGTATTCAGGAGAATCTGGACCAACTGATGGATAGTCAGTCTGTTGAGATTCCCAAGTAATGATTCCATCTTTAACATAAACTTTCCACGAGCATGAACCAGTGCAGTTCACTCCATGTGTTGAGCGAACTACTTTGTCGTGACTCCAGCGATCTCGATAAAAATCATCACCTTCGCGTCCTCCACTTTTAGTAATTGAGCGAAGATCCTCAGAGACAACTCCTTTAGAAAAATACCTTCCAAGTTTGACAAGTGATTCTTCAATATCTATTCCAGAAGTTCTGTCGCTTTTCATAACTCAATTCTCTCTTGTGTGCTTCCTATTCAATATAGGTACAAAGACCCTATTTTCACTGGCTTTAAGAGGGCACAGTTTGCTTAGGATTTGCACAAATAAGCAAGGGGTTCTCATGTCAGAGCGCAATGGTTCAGGGAGAGTGCTAGCACTTTCAACATTTGCATTCACTTTAATGTTTGCAGTCTGGTTAATGTTCGGAGTGCTGGGAATTCCTATCCAAGAAGAGTTTAAAATTTCAGACTCTCAATTAGCATGGCTATCTTCGGTTGCGATTTTAAATGGTTCGATTTGGCGATTGCTCTTAGGTGTACTTGCAGATCGAATTGGCGGAAAGAAAGTAACAGTGGTTATGTTGCTGATTACATCCATCCCTGCATACCTATTGGCACACATGGAACTCACTTACACATGGTTGCTAGTTTTAGCATTTTTTGTTGGCTTTGCCGGGAATCTTTTTAGTGTTGGAATTGCTTGGAACTCACACTGGTTTAGTAGGAGCCGACAAGGTTTTGCTCTCGGTGTTTTTGGTGCCGGAAATGTCGGCGCATCGGCTACAAAATTTATTGGACCGGCCGTTATAGCCAGCACAATTGGTGGTTCTTATCTTGGCGGAATAATTCCCGGAGGCTGGCGCTTTGTACCGGCCTTATATTCAGTACTTCTAATTCTGACTGCTATAGCTATTCAATTCTTCACACCTGCGGATTCAGAAAATCTGCAAGCTTCTCGATCTCTTCGTCAGATGTTTGCGCCATTGAAGTATCTGCAAGTGTGGAGATTTAGCTTCTATTACGTTGTTGTCTTCGGTGCCTACGTGGCTTTGGCGTCATGGATGCCGAAATACTACGTTTCAGTTTATGGTTTAGATCTCCACGATGCCGCACTCTTAACGGCACTATTTATCTTCCCAGCATCATTACTTCGACCACTTGGTGGTTACATTTCCGACAGAATCGGTGCAAGGCATTTAATGTACGGAACTTTCTTCACTATGTTAGTCGCGCTTCTCTTTTTGGCTGCGCCATTTGGCTACATTGTTTTGAATACTCCGGACGGAACAAAAAATATCCTGCCCTATCACTTGGGTGTAATGCCTTTCACCGCCCTCCTTTTCGTCGTTGGATGTTCAATGGGAATCGGTAAGGCTGCGGTTTTCAAGCATATTCCAGAATACTTCCCTAACGATGTTGGAGCAGTTGGAGGTTTAGTCGGCACTCTAGGAGCATTGGGCGGCTTCTTGTTGCCACCGCTATTTGTTTATGTACGTGGGTGGACTGGTCTGCCTCAATCAACCTTCATCGTTCTATTACTGCTCACCTTTGTCGCAACTTTATGGATGCATCTTGCAATTATGAAGATGTTAAACCATGCAAGTCCTCAATTAAAAAAACATATCGGTCACCGTGATCCACAAATGAATGGAGTTTAAGATGTCCGCAAAAACTGCAAAATCTTCAGAGTGGCTGGAGTCTTGGGACCCAAATGCCGAAGGTCAATGGGAGTCTAAAATCGCTTGGAAGACACTTTGGATAACAACCTATGCCTTAACGCTTGGTTTTATGAGTTGGTTTTTAGTTTCAGCTTTAGCGCCAAAACTCAATAACTTGGGTTTTGATCTTTCAAAAAAGGAGCTCTACTGGTTAGCTGCAATGCCAGGTCTAGCAGGAGGTGGACTTCGCTTAATCTGGATGTTCCTGCCACCAATTCTTGGAACACGTAAGTTAGTTACATATTCAACCGCGCTACTAGTTTTGCCCCTCGTTGGCTGGTCATTTGCAGTTCGTTCACCTTCAACTCCCTACGTGGCCCTTTTGATTCTCGCCTTTCTCTCTGGAATCGGCGGCGGGGTCTTTTCGGGATTCATGCCAAGTACTTCATATTTTTTCCCTAAATCAAAACAGGGTCTGGCCCTTGGCATACAGGCAGGTGTAGGAAACTTTGGAGTCAGCATTATTCAATTCTTCACGCCAATCATTGTTGGTTCAGCAATGCTCGGAGCAACTCTTGGTGCCCCGCAGCGATTTGTAGATCAAGTCAAGGGAATTGATAAATCAGTCTGGTACCAAAATGCCGGACTCATCTGGGTGCCATTTGTAATTGTCTCGGTAATAATCTCCTGGGTTTTCCTTAAGAGTGTTCCTGTCACATCACGTGGGGTTAAAGATCAATTAGATATTTTTAACAACAAACACACCTGGTTAATGACGGTCCTTTATTTTATGACTTTTGGAACATTCTCGGGTTTCTCTGCTCAATTCGGCTTACTGATTAAGAACCTCTTTGGCGAGTTTGCTAACGCCCCAGATCCAGTTAAGTACGCATTCTTCGGCCCACTTGTAGGTTCGGCAGCTCGTGTTATTAGCGGTCCAATTGCCGATCGATTAGGCGGCGGTATTCTTACTTTCTTCTCTGGAGTAGGAATCGCAGCTTCGGCGATTTTCACATCTGCTCAATTATCCCCCGCAAGTAGTGATGACTTTATGAAGTTCTTCTGGGGAATGATGGCAATCTTCTTCTTTGCTGGGGTCGGTAATGCAAGCACTTTCAAACAGATGCCTATGATTTTTGCACCTCGTCAAGCAGGAAGTGTTATTGGATGGACGGGTGCTATCGCAGCATTTGGCCCATTTATTTTCGGTGTGCTGCTCTCGCTTATGGCACCAGCAGGCTTCTTTAAAGGTGTCGCACTGTTTGCCGTAATTGGTACGGGCATCGCTTGGTGGTTTTATACGCGAAAAGATGCCGAAGCTAGAAATTAGAGGCTGACTCGTTATTCCGAGTGATATTCGGCAGACTCTGCCTATGGATATCACTCGGCTTAACGCACTCTCAGATGCGGTCATGGATGTAGCTCGTGGTGAAGATCTAAAAACTTCATTGAAGCGCTTGATTCAAAATGCCGTGCTTATCACTGATTGCACCTACGGAGCCCTCGGATCAATTACAGCCGATGGCACCTTAGAAGATTTCACTTACCTGGGTATGAGTGATGAGACTGCCGATGAGATTGATACTTTCCCCGAAGGTAAGGGTCTGCTCGGACACTTACTTTCAGTTCCCGAACCTTTACGCATTTCAAAAATTGCAGATCACCCATCGTCAGTCGGCTTTCCTCCTGGTCATCCATCAATGTCTGGTTTTCTCGGTGTACCTATTCGCATCCGTGACGAGCTGTATGGAAGCATTTATCTGACACAAAAAAGAAATGGGCAGGACTTTACCCAAGAAGATGAAAGCCTTGTAGTTGTATTGGCATCTGCCGCAGGAGTTGCCATTGATAGCTATCGCGGACACATAGCCCAGAATCAGATCGGTGTGTTGGCTGAACGGGAGCGAATCGCTAGAGATTTGCATGACCTAGTAATACAGCGAATCTTTGCTACGGGTATGTCATTGCAGAGTATCAATCTGAACTCAGACTTATCGCACAATGACCTAGGGAAAATCAAGTCCAGCATTGATAATCTCAATTCAACTATTCAAGAAATCCGTACTACGATTTTTGCTCTCCAAGATGAACATCCCATCATAAACATTCGTACTTTAGTCTTGAGTGAAATCGCCTCACTTTCGCAAACAGCAGGATTCCAAATTACGCACTCATTTGTAGGACCTGTCGACAAAGTCATTGGTCAAGAGTTAACTGAACAGATGATCCCGGTAATTCGCGAACTCATTACCAACGCGATAAAACATGCAGATGCTTCGTCCATTGACCTTGTAGTGCTAGCGAATCAAACGTACTGCGAAATTCGTGTGGTCGACAACGGCAAGGGCTATGTCGCTGGTGCCAGAAAAAGTGGATTGCTCAATCTCGAGCGGCGCGCCTTAGCTAGAGGTGGCGAGTTCGAAATTCTAAAAAATGTAAACTCAGGAACTCGCACAATGTGGAGAGCTAGTCTTTAGCTTTTACCTACGCTCAAACGAACTGCCATTGCCGCGGCCTGTGTACGTCGTTCTAGTCCTAATTTTCTCAGAAGTGATGAGACATAATTCTTGACGGTCTTTTCGGCCAAAAACATATTTTTAGCGATCTCTCTATTCGTCATTCCAGCCCCAATAAACTCCAAAACACGCTGCTCTTGATCAGTCAACTCGTAGATTTCGCTGGCCGGATTTCTATTTTCGCGTAAGCGATTTGTAACTGAGGAGATTAATTTTGTGTCAAGGAAGCTTTCACCAAGTGCCACTTTGCGAATGGAGGCAAGAATTTCTAGATTCTTTATATCTTTAATTAGATAGCCAGCTGCGCCGCCGAGAACGGCGCCAAGCAAAGCCTCGTCATTTTGGAAAGAAGTCAACATCAAGACTTTCAATGAGGGCTTCATTGCAATGAGCTCCCGGCACAGCTCGATCCCATTTCCATCAGGAAGACGCACATCTAGCACAGCAACATCGGGATCCGATGTCTCAAAGTGATTTAACGCTTGCGCACAATTTGCTGCGCTTCCAACAACTTCTAAATCATTTTCTGCATCAATGAGGTCTATCAATCCTTTTCGGACCAATTCATGATCATCAACAACGAAAACCTTAGTAACCACGTAATCCCCTATTTAGCTGCGAATGAACTCAATATGCCACTTATCAGGACCTTCATCAAGGAAAGTAACGGAGTATGCACCAGGATGCTTCTTCTCAATTTGGGCAAGGAGCGGAATCGGCTTATGGGGGGCAACTAAAACCATTCCATCACCAGCTTTTAGTGATTCAAGTGCGCCAAAAATCGCGGGGTGGCGAATCTCGTGTGGAATCAATGTCGCGTCGAGTTCGGGGTATGTAGATGAACTCTCTTCTCCACATCGACATGAATGAGAATTTACATTTTCAGGTGCTTGCGTAATTGAAATTATTTCCATGCTCTAATTCTATCGTTGACGATAAAGCTTCAATGGCTCTTACTAGCTTTATGTGAGTGCAACCCCTCAGTTAATATCACAGTGCAATGAAAATATTTTATGCTCCAGTTTTTACCGGAGAGTTCTCGAGTATTGCCCACTCTTCATCGGTAAATAACCGTGAACGCGTAAGAAAGCGTTTTCCCTCAGTCGACTCAAGGGAAAACCCTCCCCCACGTCCATCCACGACATCGATTGTCAGATGAGTATGTTTCCAATATTCGAACTGCGATGCCGACATCCAAACTTCAATTGGTTGACTTAGTTCCGGAATAACTAACTCCCCAACTAAAACATCTGAACCACCGACACGAAATTCGCCTTTGAGATAACACATCGGGGAAGATCCATCACAGCAGCCAC
>JBAXIC010000038.1:0-12072 GCA_037138575.1 Actinomycetes bacterium | reverse complement strand
CGCTTTGCAGCCACAATTCGATTAGCTACACGCTTCATTCCCGCGGCATCGGCAACCGATGAACCGCCATATTTCTGAACAATAAGTCCCATGGCTCAATGGTGACGCATAGATTTAATTGGCGCTAACCGTTTTTCCAGTTTTCTTACATATTGAGACGACGTGCGTATCACATAACGAGATTAAACGTCGCGCCGGCCCTCAAAGGCTCGACCGAGCGTAACTTCGTCGGCATATTCAAGATCTCCGCCCACTGGAAGGCCACTGGCTAGACGCGAAACCTTAATCTCTAGCGGCTTAATCATGCGCGATAGATAGGTGGCGGTCGCTTCGCCCTCAAGGTTGGGATCGGTCGCCAAGATGACTTCAACGATCCCGGGATCTGCAAGCCGGGCCATAAGTTCGCGGATTCGAAGCTGCTCTGGGCCGATTCCATCGATAGGACTGATTGCTCCACCGAGCACGTGATATTTACCGCGAAATTCGCGCGTGCGTTCGATTGCAATGACATCTTTACTCTCTTCAACAACGCAGATCAACGTGTTGTCACGGCGTGGATCACGGCAGATGCGGCATTCATCTTCCTCTGAAACATTTCCACATTGAACACAAAACTTTACGCGCTCTTTTACTGTGCGGATTGAATCAACTAGAGCTGATGCAACATCACTATCGGCCTGCAAAATATGGAAAGCGATACGTTGCGCAGATTTTGGACCGATACCTGGCAGACGACCTAAGGCGTCAATGAGATCTTGAATCGCACCTTCATACATACCTGACATAGATTATTTACTCTCGATAATTCTTGCGCCGAGTTCTTGTGCAAGCAATGCAGCACCCGTCAACAATGTCTTATCTGTTGGAGCCTCCGACGTGCGAGTCTCGCGCGCCGCTGGAGTATTAGTGTCAATCGATGGATCAACAACACATTCAATCTTTCTGTCGATTCCAACAACATCAACAAAGGCCTTACGAAGAATCTCATCAGATTCAGAACGAACAAATGAATCCCTTGCCCCTGCGTTTACGATTCCAATTGTGATTGCTTTGTCATCAACGGCCAACACCTGCGCCGACGCACTAAGTAACGACCACGTCAATCTGCGGCGCTTCTTTACATCTTCAATAACATCCGGCCATAAGCGTCTAAGTGAGGCTATGTCTGATGCACCATGAGCGGGGGACGTTGGTGCAGTAGCAGTTGGCGTTGCTTCCTCAACTTTAGAAGGAGCGACTGCTGAATTCGAATGAGTGGAGCCTGTAGTTTCTTTTGGCTCCACGGTTCGAGATTCAGCGGAGCGACTGGATGTCATCGGAGCAATGTTCTCTGCTCGTTCAAGCCGCTCAATTCTTGAAAGCATGCCGGATTCCCCATTGTCACCAATCGGCAACAAGATTCGTCCGCAGATAAGTTCAAGCATCAAGCGCGGCGCAGTAGCTCCACGCATCTGGGTCAAGCCTTCGGCAGCGATATCGGCAGCCCTTGAAAGATTTGCTGTTCCGATGCGATTAGCTTGATTGCGCATACGCTCCATCTGATCATCGGGAACACCGCGCAAAATTGCATTACTTGCTGAATCCTTAAGTGCATCAACAATCATTAAGTCGCGGATGCGTTCCAACATATCGCTTGTAAAGCGGCGTGGATCATGGCCTGATTCGATAACGCGGTCAATGGTTTTAAACAAAGTTGCACCATCATGAGCAGCAATTGCGTCGATTGCGTCATCGAGTAAGGCGCCATCGGTGAAACCTAATAATTGAATTGCGATTTCATAGCTAACGCCATCTTTACCGGCACCAGCCAAAAGTTGACCAAGAACAGATAAAGCATCGCGAACTGAACCGCCAGATGCGCGCACAACTAAGGGAATAACACCTTTAGCAACACTGACGCCTTCAAGGTTACAAATCTTTTCAAGGTGCGCAGCCAAGATTCCTGGTGGAACCAAACGGAATGGATAGTGATGAGTACGTGAACGGATAGTTGCAATTAACTTATCTGGTTCAGTTGTAGCAAAGATAAAAATAACGTGGGGAGGTGGTTCTTCAACAACTTTAAGTAATGCGTTTGCCGCACCCGGTCCAAGTTGGTGTGCCTCATCGATGATATAAATCTTGTATCGGCTTTGTACTGGTGCAAAAAAAGCTTTGTCGCGAAGATCTCGGGCATCATCTACTAAACCGTGTGTTGCAGCATCTAGTTCAATAACATCTAATGAACCTGGACCGTTGGCAACTAAATCTTTACATGATTGGCATTCACCACATGGATTTGGTGTTGGGCCATTAACGCAGTTAAGCGAGCGCGCCATGATGCGAGCGCTAGATGTTTTTCCGCAACCACGTGGACCACTAAATAGATATGCATGATGTGTGCGCCCAGATTCCAACGCATTTGAAAGCGGGACCGTTACATGTTCTTGCCCGATGACATCTGCAAAAACTGAGGGACGATACTTGCGATACAAAGCTAATGACATCACTCGCCCCCATTTCTAGAATTCCGTTGTTCATTTTCTACTATTTCATTTCGAAGTGCATCTTCACGTTCACTAATCGACATTGCGCCGTTCTCTTCAATAATGAACGCTTCCATTCCTAACCGTGAAGCTGGTTGGGATTGTGCGCTTACTAAATTGAATCTACCTGGATGCATCGAACTGGTCGTGCTAGGCATTGCATCTCTTTTAGATTCCGTACTCTCACGCTTGAAAGTTTCAACCTCTTCCGGCGACATGTGAATCTGAGTTTTCTTGTCGCCAAGGAAATGCCTCAATTTCCGACGCATTTTCCTTTTGAACATATTCTCTTCTCTACTGTTCGACGCGGCAAATTTAATAGGACCCCTCGCACACCCGCCAGAGCGGACCTACCCTTGCTGCATTCCTGCCCTGGGGGAGTTCAGTACGGTAACGCCGTACGAGGGATCTGGCGTAATCATAGTTATACCCACCGATAGAGTGCTCCCCTCGGGAGGATTCGCATAGCGGCCGAGTGCGCACGCTTGGAAAGCGTGTATAGGGCAACCTATCGAGGGTTCAAATCCCTCATCCTCCGCCAGATCGGAAGTACTGCTTTTTTCCTTTCTTGGAGGATTCGCATAGTGGCCGAGTGCGCGCGTCTCGAACACGCGTAGACGAAAGTCTCGAGGGTTCAAATCCCTCATCCTCCGCCAGTGAGTTCCCTTATCCTTTAGTTGTTGCGGGATTCTCATGTTGAAAAGGTGGTTGATTAAATGGCCGAAGTCGACCCAAATGACAAGTCCATAATGAGCTACACCGTGCGTCACCATAGATTCGACGCAGAAACAAATCACTTCCGCTGGTTTGATTTAAAGACTTTTGACAATGAAGCTGAGACAGATCAACTTATGAATGAAATGTTCGAAGATATCGAGCGACGTCGGCTAATTGGTGAAGCAAACCCCAAAGAGCAGGTTGCGGGAAGATTTAATGAACCTAATTCTGAACTGAAAATTCGAGGCGAATCAGCTTACTCACTACCAGACTAGGTTCCTGTGGATAAGTTTATTCATACTTTCAAGGTTTGAACAACTATGAGGCATGAAATCAAATCCATATCTCATAAGTCTTCGGCTAGCTTTAGTTATCGCAACATTCCTTATTTCATCTATAAATACTGCAAGTCATTCCGCAACTCCCTCATCAGCAACGTGGTTGCCAAAAACAAGGTGTCGTATTGAAGTCGGCGATGCACATATCTCAACATCAATATTGAGAAACCTAGGGATTCATGTGGTGAAAGTCAATGCAAGTTCAATTTGTAATGTCCCACAAAGTCGAGTGACGATGACTCTCGAAATCTACAAAGTTGGGCAATTTTCGGATTACTTCTTACATCGTGCGGAAACTAATCCAGCTTCATTAGGTTCGAATGGGTTTATCGTAAAAATCCAAGATGCAAAGGTTGTGTGCACTAATTCCACACCAAGCTCTTATTATGGAGTTGTCTATGCTAAAGCACTAATTCAAGGTAAATGGCATTCTGCGGGAAGAACTCGCAGCGTACATATTCGCAAATTAAATTGCGGGAACTGATATAAACTTTTATCATGAATAAGGAAGATGCGACCCTTAGCAATGATGAATGGGAAGCCAGATACTTTGGTCTGATAAATGAATTCGCCAAAAAGTACGCCTCTCGTTATGAAATTCAAACTGATGAATTGCTCAAGAAACGTGCACTGAAAATCGAATTCAATGGCGCAAAAATCGAATTCAAATTGACGCCGAAGGGATGTTGGTATTGCACAGATGATCCTCGAAGCCAGAGAAATACAAACGCTTGGGTTCTAATGGGTTGGGGAAAATCAGCCAAGCGAAGAGCTCTACCGCGCTATTTTGCAAAAGCAGAGGCCTCCGTAATTATGGATCAAGAGGACTAACACTGCATCCAAAGAGTTTCTTAGCGGACTTTCACAAGGGCAAATGAAGTGCTCGAATAAATCATCTCACCAGTTATTGCGGTTTTTTTCGCTAAATCCATTGGCATATCAGGCTTACCACCATTACTTGATGGACCTTTGCCTGTAGGTGGCTCTGAGGGCTTTGTTCCATCACCCTTACCGCCACCGCCTGGGGTAAATGTCTTTAACTCTTGGATGTAATAAACCGAAGAGTAAGAACTTAAATCCGCCGTTTCGTAATACGTATCTAAAACAACGTCAGTACTAAATTCCCAAGCGCTTAAGTATTCAACGCCATGACGGGCCACGATAACTGAATTGCTTGGGATGTTTACATGCGAAGCGAAATCTTTGAACTCCGAATACTCCTGATTAGAGAAAACGCGTTTCATCTCTATTGTGCTCAAAGGAATGGCAGAAAAAAGTGTCACTGCTGCAAGTATTGCAATTGGCACTTTATGCCAAAGGTTATCCACGCTTCCAAAGATAATGATGGCCGCGATACTTAATGAGACCAAGGAGAGCCCTGTTAAGCGATCAGACCACTCCATTCCTATTAGTGGTGATGAGAAAATGAAAGTGGTAAGTAGCGATGAAATTACAAGGGACATATCTGAAAAACTAAATCTGCTGCGTGCGAACCAGGTTATAGTTCCCAGAATTAGTGTGGCCAGTTGACCAATGAGGATTGCAATAGTCATGACTGATAGTGAAGGACTATTTAGAATTCGATCCAAGGCAGGGCTTTGGAAAATAACACTCGGTGTTGTTAGGAAATTGACGAGTCGGTCGTAACGAGTCGGCACCAGAACTGCCAATACCCCCAGTAAAACTCCTAAGGCCACAACAGAAACCGCTATTCCTCGCAGCCAGAACTTGAGGCCACTCTTGCGTAATTGAAGTAATGCCCATGTACCAACAAGCATGAAGGCCAATAGAAGTGTTCCGAAGTGCGCGATCGCAATTATGAACGTTAAAGCAAGAAGTGAGATTATTGAGAAGCGCTTTGATTTCTTATCCCAATTAACAAGGACCAGCGCCATAAAGAAGACCACTGGAATCGTGGCTTCATTTTTGATGAAATCACCTGTGAAGAAATAGAGCTGAACTGGGTGGAGCAAGACAACTAATATCGCAATGGCAGGCAAAAAGGGATTCTTATATTTCTTAGCTATTAAGTAGATTGGAATCGCAGATAGTGCAGGTAGAACGGCATCGGAGATTCGAACTGCAAGGGCCACGTTGCCAACGACCTTTGCGATTACCGCTTGAATCCAGAAAACTAAAGGAAGATCCGAAAATGCAAGGGTGAAGTTGTTTAGTACTGAACGAACTTGAACCCAGTAATACGCACCATCTAGTCCTGGTAATAAATCACCACTTGTAAGTGAAAGCTTTGCCCAGATTCCCGCGACTACCGCTAAGAGTGAAGTTAGAAGGGGGATTCTTCTTATCATTGCGGAATCTTGATTCATGGCAGTGATTCTAAATCGTGCACCAAGATAATCCGGTGCTAAATTGCCGCCCATGACTAAGTTCTTACATCTCACAACCAAGCAATCTTGGGAAGATGCTGAGAAAGTTGGGAC
This sequence comes from Actinomycetes bacterium, assembly GCA_037138575.1. Lineage (GTDB taxonomy): Bacteria > Actinomycetota > Actinomycetes > Nanopelagicales > Nanopelagicaceae > Planktophila. Next base: position 6,051 of record JBAXIC010000038.1, on the reverse strand, counting down.
GTACTCTCTTTCTACTAAAGGCAAAACTCTTGAGCAAGTTGGTTTTATTCATGGATCATTTCCAGATCAAGTTGAAGAGGTTGCAGGATTTGTTTTCGCAGGGTCGACTGAAGAGTTAGTACTTCTTCATTTAGATATTGAAAAGCTTGAAGCTAATGGTTTAGAGGTTCGAATCGAAGATGGCGGAAACGGTAAGCAGTATCCGCATGTATATGGAGCAATCCCCTGTGATCTCGTAGATCTAGTTTCCTCAGCTCACATGAACGCTGCCGGTAAATTAATTCTTAATTAAATCTCGACGCCAATGTATTTGGTTTGCAAGAACTCATGAATTCCATCGAAGCCACCTTCACGGCCTAGACCTGATTGCTTCACTCCACCAAAGGGTGCAGCTGGATCCGAGATAACGCCTTTATTGATGGCGACCATTCCTGACTCCATTGCTTCTGCGGTGCGAAGCGCGCGGCCTAAGTTTGCAGAAAAGACATAACTTATAAGGCCGAACTCAGTGTTATTGGCCATCTCAATACCTTCTTCATCGGTATCAAAAATAACGATAGGTGCTACTGGGCCAAAGATTTCATGAAGAAGAATTGGATTATCTTTTTCAACAATCAAAACTGTTGCTGGATAGAAAGCGCCTTCACCTTCAGGTTTAACTCCACCAACTCGGACTTTTGCACCTGCGGCAACTGATTCATCAACTATTTCAGCGATTTTATTGCGCTCTTTCATTGAAACAGATGCACCAAGAGTTGTCGTTGCATCGGTTCCGCGACCCATTACAAAAGCTGACATTGATGTAGTCATCTGCTCGATGAAAGCATCGGCTATAGCGCGTTGTACAAATATTCTGTTAGCAGATGTGCATGCGGCGCCACCGTTGCGCATCTTGGCTAGAAGCAGTTGAGGAATTGTGACTGCGAGATCTGCATCATCATGAACGACAACTTGTGCGTTTCCACCAAGCTCCATTGAACAACGAATAACTCGATCCGCGGCTTCTTTCAAGAGCACGCGACCAACTTCAGTTGAACCAGTAAATGAAAGATTTTTAACGCGTGGATCATGCAACATCTTTGAAATCGCAGGGCCTGTTTTTTCTGGCAGAACTAAATTGAGCACACCTTTTGGCAAACCTGCGCGTTCCATCAGATCAACGATGTACATGGCAGTTAATGGTGTTTCGGTTGCTGGCTTTAAAATCATTGTGCAGCCCGCGGCAACGGCTGGACCAATCTTGCGGGTGGCCATACCTGCCGGAAAGTTCCACGGTGTAATAAGAATAGAAAGACCAATAGGTTGGTGAGTTACGAGGATTCGCTTGTCTCCCGATGGTGATTTACGGAAATCGCCAGGTGTGCGCACAGTTTCTTCGGCAAACCAACGGAAAAACTCTGCGGCATACGCAGCCTCTCCGCGTGCATCCGGCATTGCTTTTCCATTTTCACGTGAAATTAACGTTGCAACCTGCTCAATTTCACTAGTCATGATTTCAAAAGCTTTACGCAGAATCTCTGATCTATATCGTGGTGCAGTCTTTGCCCAAGCCACAGATGCGGCATCGGCGGCAGCGATTGCCGCTTCGCACTGTGCTTCTGAAGCCAATGAAACTTCAGCAATTACGCTGTTATCACTTGGATCATGAACAGCTACCTTGTTAGCTCCATCAACCCATTGGCCATCGATATATAACTGTGTGTGCATATTGGTAAGCATACGCTCAGCCTGCAAGAAGTTAAAGCCGTTGCGCTCTACGATAGAGCCTTGAAATATTATTGCGATTTGCGCAATTACAGAGGAGTTCTAAGTGCCAAAGTCATGGACCGACGATGCACCAATGCCGATGGCTCTGCAAGAGCATGCTCACCTTAAAGATCCTTTCTCTTATAAATTAAAGAAGGCCTTTCTTGGCAATCCACTCAACCGGCATTCACTTTCACATCAACGCTTAACCAAAAGATTTGCTCTCGGAATTCTCTCCTCGGACTGCATCTCTTCTTCTGCATATGGATCCGAACAGATTTTAATTGCACTTCTTCCAGCCTTTGGTCTTGCAGCATTCGGAATCTTGATGCCAATGACAATGGTTGTTCTTGCTGTCCTTATTATTGTTACTTTTTCATACCGTGAAGTAGTTCAGATTTATACGAAATCTGGTGGGGCATACGTTGTTTCTAGAGATAATTTAAGTCCACTATTTTCACAAATCGCAGCAGTTGCATTAATGCTGGATTACATTGTGACAGTTGCAATCCAATCATCTGCAGGCATTGATGCGATTATTTCCACTTTCACTTCTCTGCACCACTATAAGTTAATTATGACAGTAGCAGTTATCCTTCTTTTGACTTTTGGAAATTTGCGTGGCGTTAAGGAAGCCGGAGCTGCATTTGCGCTTCCTACCTATTTCTTCGTGGGATCCCTGCTTGTTGTTTTTGGAATGGGCATATACCGAACAATTAACGGCACCCTAATTCAATATGACCCACATACTCTGCAAGGCACCGTTGAAATCGGACAAGCAAAAGGTTTACTCAATTTCGCGGCAATCTTTATTTTGCTTCGCGCTTTTGCCAATGGTGGTTCATCGCTCACCGGACTAGAAGCTATCTCAGATGGCGTTTCTCTCTTCAAAGTTCCAGAGGGAGTCAATGCAAGAAAGACTCTTCTAGCTATGAGCGCAATCCTTGGAACCCTTGTATTTGGTGTCTCCTGGTTCGCGCATTCAACCTATGCAACTCCATATGCCACAGGTGCGCCAACGGTTATTTCGCAGATAGCTAAAGCAACTCTGGGTAGCGGAACATTTGGTTCAATATTTTTCTTCATTGTGCAGGGTGCAACTATGTTGATTCTTATCACCGGTGCTAACACGGCTTATAGCGGTTTCCCTTACTTAGTTAACTTTGTTGCCAATGATGGTTTCTTGCCTCGCCAATTAACAAAGCGTGGCCACCGATTAGCTTTTTCAAATGGAATTATCTTGCTTGCCTCGTGTGCAACGGCATTGGTATTAGTAACTCGTGCCGACGTTAACCACCTCGTTGCATATTATGCGCTCGGTGTCTTTACTGGTTTTACTCTCGTTGGTTTTGGAATGGCCAAACGTGCTTCAACAAATCGCGCAAAAAATTGGCACTATAGCTATGTAATTAATACTTTGTCTGGTGTTGTTTCATTTGCAATTGTTGTTATCTTTGCAATTGTAAAGTTTACCGAAGGCGCTTGGGTTATTATTGTAATTACTCCAATTATAGTCACCCTACTTTTGCGATTGAACCGCCAATATCGCAAAGAACAAGAAGCCCTAAGAGTAAATGCAGGTGAGACACGGGCTACTTCCATTGCTCGCCATGATGTAACTGTTCTTGTCGACGCGGTTGATTTAGCAACGGTCAGTGCAATTAGATATGCCCGCAGTTTTAATCCCCGTAATCTCAATGCAGTCCACTTTGTAATTGACGATCAACGTGCTCAAGAAATCTCTGATGCATGGGCCGAAAACCCTGGCTTACAAGATGTGTCACTCGAACTAATTGACTGCCCAGATCGTCGCCTGCCAAATGCTGCCGTTGATTACGCCATTCGTGCCACAGCTACCCTTGATGTAGAACTAACACTTCTTTTGCCTCGCCGTTCATATTCACGATTTGTTGGAAGAATTTTGCATGATCAAACAGCTGAAGAAATTGCAGCGCCAATTTCGCAGGTTCCACGCGTTGTTGCAACGATTGTTCCATTTGATGTTGATCGCATAACTTCGGGTGAAAGACTTGAAGCCCATCATGTTCATGAGGTAAAAGAAGAAGTTGTAAAGACAATCCCTATACCAAAGAAAACTGAGCCCATAGATGTTGAGCCAGTTAGCCATTATTCGGAAAGTGTCATCAAAATCGGCGAAATCCAATGGAGAAAGCGTGCGCAGGTACAGGGTCGAGTTACGTCGATCAAAACCGCTCCACGTGGTTCTGCTCCTTCACTTCAAGTAGAGATCTGGGATGAAACCGGAGGCGTATCTCTGCAATTCCTTGGCCGGCGCGATATTGCAGGTTTAGAAGTTGGTTCACAGATGCGCGCTGAAGGCATGGTTGGAGAAGAAGGCGGATCAATGGTAATCCTTAATCCTTCTTACGAACTCCTTGTATAAAATTTTTCAACATCCTTGAACACTCTTCGGCAAGAACTCCACCACGGACTTCTACTTTATTAAGTGCGCGCGGGTCTCGAATTAAGTCCCAAACCGAGCCAACTGCGCCAGCTTTTTCATCCCATGCACCAAAGATGAGAGTTGAAATTCGTGACTGAGCAATAGCTCCGGCACACATTGGGCAGGGTTCAAGTGTTACGACAATTGTGTGGTTTTCTAAACGCCATTCACCGATTTTTTCCGCAGCTCTTCGTATCGCCACAATTTCTGCATGAGCTGTCGGATCGTTAAGTAATTCGCGTTCATTATGTCCGGTCGCGATAATTTCGCCTTTGCTATTAATAATGATTGCACCGACTGGAACGTCCCCGCTGGCGTTGGCCTTTTGCGCAACAGCTATTGCTGCGCGCATTAACTCTTGATCATTCACAGCTCTAATAACTCGGCAAACTGATCACCAAATCCAAGCCGATTGGCAATCGCTTCGAGTTGTTCATCTGGAAATAGCTCTTCGTCATCACACAATGCCGAGATCTCCATACCGTTTAAGCCTAGGTCAGCAAGAATTTCTAGTTGGCCGATTGGTCCAGGCTCATCATCATCTTCTGGAAGTGGAATATCCGCAATCTCTAATAACTCTTCTGCTACTTCATAATCTAGGGCTGCAGTTGCATCACTGAGGAAAAGTGAGATGTGTGCGCCCAGAACGCGAATAATTATAAAAAATTCTTCATCGATTGAAATTAGCGCGATTGAACCGCCATTGGTTTGCTGTGCCTTTAAGCGAGTAATAACTTGAGCAATATCATTTGGATCAGGAAGGATTCCTAATGTCCAACGGCCATTTTCATGCCAGGCGGCTACACCAATATCTAATTCATTTGTGAGACTGCTTACGTTTAGGGCACCGTTATCTAAAACGTCAAACTCTTCGATCTCTTCAACGAGGTCGTCATCGAAATCAGCCATGTCCAGATACTTCCACTCATTGGAAAGGATTGAAAGCCCTGTTAGGTTAGACCCATGAAAGTTCATGTTGCCAATCACCCACTTATTGCTCATAAATTGACGGTTTTGCGCGACGAAAGAACCGATTCCCCTACATTTCGCCGCCTTGTAGAAGAGCTTGTAACTCTTCTTGCTTACGAAGCAACGCGCGATATTCGTACACACACTGTTGAAATAACAACGCCTGTTACGAAAACTAAAGGTTTGAAGATGGCCGAACCGCGCCCAGTGGTCGTGCCGATTTTGCGTGCAGGTCTTGGAATGCTTGAAGGTATGAGTAAGTTAATGCCAAACGCTGAAGTCGGATTCCTTGGCATGGTTCGTGATGAAACAACTTTAAAGGCAAGTACATACGCCAACCGTTTACCAGAAGATTTATCTGGTCGTCACGTATTTGTTCTCGATCCAATGTTGGCAACTGGCGGAACTTTAATTGCAGCTTTCCATTATTTACTTGAACTTGGCGCAACAGAAATTACTGCAATCTGCATTTTGTCTGCACCTGAAGGAATTAAGGCAGTTGAATCGGAGTTTTCGGGAAGTAAAGTTCCAATTAATTTGGTTACTGGTGCACTTGATGAAAAACTCAACGAAAATGGGTACATCGTCCCTGGACTTGGCGATGCTGGCGATCGTCTTTATGGAGTTGTATAAATGGCCGCTACATCACCCGGATATGGCATCACTATCCGTGTTGAAGGTCATCCATCTTCACAACCCGTAGCTCTAGCCACGACTGTAATTACTGCAGCAGGTGCAACCATTACCGCGCTTGACGTTGTTGAATCACTGCTTGAGAAAGTCGTCATAGATATTACTTGTGACACCATTGATTCAGCACATGCCGATCAAATCACCGTGGCCCTTGCTAAGAACCCCGAACTAACGGTTCG
>JBAXIC010000037.1:0-12223 GCA_037138575.1 Actinomycetes bacterium | reverse complement strand
TTAAGTGCTGATCGTGGGGCTGCCCAAAACATTACAGCTCGCGTCCCAGCAGGCGTTAACGATGGCGCAAAAATTCGCGTCAAAGGCAAAGGTGCGGCGGGAGAAGCTGGCCCAGGTGATTTATTTATCTTGTTACATGTGAAATCCCATCCGATTTTTTCACGCAAAGGTGAAAATTTAACCGTTACTTTGCCAATCACCTTTACCGAAGCAGCTCTTGGCGCCGATGTAAAAGTTCCAGTGATGAGTGGAGATGAAGTAACTGTGCGTATTGCACCGGGAACTCCCAATGGCCGTACTTTGCGAGTAAAGGGACGTGGAATTACTAAAGGCTCAACAACTGGTGACTTGCTTGTAACTGTTGATGTGCAAGTTCCACAACGCGTTGACGGTAAAGCGTTAGAAGCGTTAAAAACATTTGCGCAAGAAACTGCACAGGAAGATGTTCGAGCAGATTTAGCAAATAAGGCAAAGATATGAAAGATGAGTTAAATAGTGACCTACCGGCAGATGATGCGGCGGTTTATGTAATCTCTGTTGCTGCCGAAATCTCTGGCTTGCATCCGCAAACTCTGCGCCAGTATGACAAGCTGGGTTTAGTTTCACCTTCACGCACGGAAGGTCGCAACCGTAGATATTCATTGCGCGACATTGCGCTTTTACGTGCAGTTCAAAAACTTGTAGGCGAAGGCATTAATCATGCTGGGATTAAAAGAATTATTGAACTTGAATCAGCCATGGCAAATATGGCAATTGAAGTTGCGCATCTTCGAATTGAAGTAGATGCGCTAATTGAAGCAAATCCACCAAAGGCGTTGGCACACCGAAAGCGCGCCGAAGTCATTATTTATAAAGAAAGTGACTAAACGGATTTCATAAACTTTGTGCGCCCTGACCACTTCGTAATTGTTTGCTCGGCAGGCGACTTCAATACGGATTCCAACACAGTTGAGTAAACATCTCTAAAGTCAGTTGTAACCGCTAAATCTCCATCTACGAGCTTTGAAAGTGATGGCTGATCACCATAAAAACCACCGTTGACATTTTCTCCAATTACAAACATGGGTCCTGCAGTTCCATGGTCGGTGCCCTGAGAAGCATTTCCTTTAACCCGGCGGCCGAACTCGCTATAAACCATCACAGTTACATCATTAGATCTAGTAGTCGATTTTAACTGACTCATAAAACGGTTGAGCGAATTAGAAACAACCCCTAATAACTCAGCCTGCGCATTAGCCTCGTTTGCATGAGTATCAAATCCACCAAGTGAGACCGACCAAACTTTTGTTGGTGACCCAGCAGCTATTAATTTAGCTACTACATCTAACTGTTGTGAAAGATTGCTGTCTCCACCTGCATTGCCACCATTTACTGTGGGAAGGTCAACGGCCACTGGGGCGGGGGCTTTCAATATTGGTTGTACGGAAGTAGAGACCGAGAAAAGGTTTCTCATCGATGTCGCCGCCGCGGCCATTAACTGCGAATCATTTCGTGCGGGCTTTGATAATTGAATGCACTGGGTTGCCAATGTGCCTTTAGGTATTACTAAACCGCCCAAAGGCAGCGCAGATCCAGAGATTTTTGCTCCCGCCAACATTGGTGGCAAAACCGAGCCCAAAGAGATTGCAAGCATGGGATCTTCAGTTTGTGAATCAAGCCAGCGGCCAAGCCATCCACTATTGATATGGCGATCAGGAGAAGCGCTCTGCCACTTGGCCATTGAAGAAAAATGCGAATGATCGGGTTTTGGGTATCCGACGCCACGAATAATGGCAACTTTCTTTTGATCCCACAGAGATTTAATGCCGACCATTGCAGGGTTTAACGCAAGTTCGGCATCCAATGGAAGCATCGTTTCTTGCTTGTAAGAGATATCTGGCCTTGAAGAAAAGTAAACAGGATCTTTATATGGAATAACCGTATTTAGTCCATCGTTGCCACCGTAGAGAGTAACAACTACCAAGATTGGAGTTCCAGCTGCAAGCGGACGGTTAATCGCCGCCTCGGCAATTTGATCAAGAGTTAAGAAATTTGCAGCTGCGCCAACAGCCACTGCACCTGTAGTGAGTTTAAGAAACTTGCGTCTTGAAATAGTGTCCATGAAAAACTCCTATGCGCTCACTATGTATTCAGGGCTGCACAGTGCAAGTAATGCAAACTGTGCTGGATCATCTAATGAAGATCGAAGTGCTGACTGTGTTCTAGCACTCCACTCAGGAATACCTAACCAATCAGCAGATTTTAGAACTCGTGACTCCGCCGGAATTTGATTTAAAGCAGTCAAACTACTTTGCTTAATTAACCACGCTGCAAAACCCAATCGATATTGCGCCGTTGCTGAAGATAGCCACGCCTGTCCCGCAGGCCAACCGCCCACATTGGGCGGGTTAAAAGGTACTTGTCCCAACTTGTCTAAAAAGGATAATAACTGTGCTGAGCTTTGTAACTTTGAAGGAGTGAGTTCAAGAGCTCGGCAAGCCGAGATGAACCATTCCACTGGAGACTTCACTAAAGAGTATTGAAGATCTTTCATCACTGAATCATTTGCCATCGCTTGAATAGCGGTAGAAATATCACGTCCATTAAAGGCTTTTTTAACTGAGAATGAATCTGGCATATCCACAGAACTTGATATAAAGCGATACCACAAACGTTCTGAAATAAATTGGGCGCAATCATCTCTGGCAACAAGGAAATCGCTCAAAGTATCACCAGTAAAAACAGTTGTTGTTCCCAACAATGTAACTGGATTTAAATCTCGACGGCTTTGGTTGATTGTCACTGTTCCATTACTACGAACCACTTGGTAACCGGTTAATGCCCTTGAAATCGCTTTAACATCATCTTCGCTATATCGATTAACTCCAAGAACAAATAACTCCATAAGTTCACGGCCCAAGTTTTCATTTGGTGCTTTAGCTGTGCTGTCTTGCCCATCTAACCAAAACTGAAGCGCTCCATCGTTAAGCATTGCCTTCGTAAAATTATTGAAATTTCCTAAAGCGTTTGTGCGAAAAGTTTTATTTTGTTTGAACATTGGTTGCGCGTAATTTAATTTTTGAATAGATGTAGCCCAGTGTCCGTGCCAAAACCATGTCATGCGTTCTGTTAGCCCATGCTCGCTAAGAGCCATCATGTCTAACCACCACAAACCCATGTCTTGTGCCTGAGTGCGCATTGCAATTGCGAATGGAACAACTTCAGGAGAATTTGCTACAGGCCGATTACCTAAATCTGTTATCTCCGGTTCAACTACGGTGGCACCTACTAATGAGTTTTCGGGAACTGTAGTTAAACGTAACCGGGTGATATCGACGCCATCTTTTAATGCTTTGGCATATTCTCCTGGCCGAGGGCCAAATCCAAAACGATGGAATAAGCGCGATGTCTCAAGACGCTTTATATTCACATGTGCACTTTAGGTCTATTAAGTGAACAAAGTTAGTGGAATCAATGAATCCACATGAAACTCGTAAGGTTATTTTTTGGTTGAGCTTTTCTTTTTTGGCTTAGAAAGCAAGAGTGTCAATGAGCCAGAAAGATCCAAGGTCGAGAAGAAACTATCTAACTCCTGGGCATCGGCAGCGAAACGGTTGATAGGACCTCTGCTGCGGACTGATGATTTTTTTCTTGGCATAGTGCTTACATGCTATTCATGTTCCTTACTTATTTGCCAGTGTTGTAGGTGACTAACCCCTCAACTAGTAGGCTCTCTTTATGAATTCACACGATTCTCTAAAAGATCAAATCATTAAAAAGGCTGTCGTGCACGGCAAGGTCATTTTGTCCTCAGGCAAAGAGGCCGACTATTACGTCGACCTTCGTCGTGTGACTTTAGATCATGAAGCTGCCCCACTTGTTGGTGAAGTGATGTTGGAACTTACAAAAGATTTAGATTACGAAGCAGTAGGTGGACTAACCCTAGGTGCAGATCCAGTTGCGACAGCAATGATGCACGTTGCAGCTAGCCAAGGAAAAAAGATTGATTCATTTGTTGTTCGCAAAGCTGAAAAAGCCCACGGCCTACAACGTCGAATCGAAGGACCTGATGTAAAAGGTAAGCGCGTGTTAGCCGTTGAAGATACTTCAACAACGGGCGGTTCAGTATTAACGGCAGTTGATGCCTTAGTTGAAGCCGGTGCAATTGTTGTAGGAGTCGCAGTAATTGTTGAACGCGGCGCAGAACCTAAGATCAAAGAGGCCGGGTATGAATACAGAGCTGCTTTTCAATTAGCAGATCTTGGACTTTAATTACTAAATAAAAATAATTATTTGTGATGTTTGCGGGTCTGCCATTCACGAAATAGTTCGGCGATAACAGGCAAAAGCGAAACTACAATTATTACTCCAACTAGCGGCAGAATATATTTATCTACTGAGCCTTTAAGTTTTTCTCCTAAAATAAAACCAAGACCTATAACTAACTCCGTCCAAATTATTCCGCCGATTGAATTCCATAACAAAAACTTTTTGGCGGGAATTCCGACAACCCCACACATCGGATTTATCAATGTCCGAATAAAGGGAACAAAGCGGGCCAGAACGATTGCTTTGCCGGTTCCATATTTGCGTAACCATTTATCCGTGGCAGCAACTCTTTGGTGATTAAAGAATCGGCCATCCGGACGGTCAAATAATTTACGACCGTATGTGCTGCCAAACCAGTGCCCCACTTGCGCACCTGTGATGGCAGCGATTGGCGCACCGATAAATAGCGCCCCTGCCGGTAAGTGGGCATTGCCAAGTAAGGCCGCTCCTGAACCAGAAGCTGCGACGCCGGCGAGAAACAAAAGAGAGTCTCCCGGGAAAGCTAAGCCAACGAGTAAGCCAGTCTCGGCGAAGATGATTGCTAAAACCCCAACGAGTCCGAGATCAGAAACTATTGAGTGGGCATCGAAGAGGTTCACGCGAGGCAGGCTACCCCACAAGCTGGAACTTCTCTAGAAGTTAGTTATCAAATTGTTGTATTTACAAGCCCATTTGCGGGGAAATTGCCTTGCACCTACGCGTGAGCCATACAACACTTAGCCCACCCATGGGACGCGGATTTCACAAGGATTCCGGACCAGTGACCCCCTGAAAGAAAAGGCCAAATGAAAAAAACCTTAAAACTCTCAGCTGTGCTTAGTGCACTTGCTCTTGTAGCAACTGTATTTACAGCAACTTCATCATCAGCTGCAACAACCGCATACTGCAAAGATTTCACACAGTTCGGTTCATACAAGAACGTAACAGTTAAGGTATTCGCAGGTATTCGCGATCCTGAAGCTTCAGTAATGACAAAAGTATTTGCACACTTCACTGCATGTACTGGTATCAAGATTGCATACGAAGGAACAGATCAGTTCGAAACTCTTCTACCTGTTCGTGTTAAGGGCGGAAACGCACCAGACATCGCAATCATTCCTCAGCCAGGTCTAGTAGCAACAATGGTTGCAACTGGCAAAGCTGTTCCAGTAACTGCTGCAGTTATGAAGAACATCGATGCTTACTACAACCCATCATGGAAAACTTTCACAACTGTGAAGGGCAAAGTTTACGGAGCTCCATTTGGTGCTTCATCTAAGTCACTTGTTTGGTACTCACCAGCACAGTTCAAGGCACTTGGAGTAACTGTTCCAAAGACTTGGGCACAAATGGATGCAATCGGTGCAAAGTTCAAGGCAGCTGGAAAGCTTCCTTGGTGTGCTGGTATTGAATCAGGTGCAGCAACAGGTTGGCCTGCAACTGACTGGATCGAAGAAATGGCTCTTCGCGAGCTAGGTCCAGACAAGTACAACATGTGGTGGCAGGGCAAGCTCAAGTTCTCATCACCAGAAATGCAAGGCGTAATGGCCAAGGTTGCATCATGGCTTGGAACTAAGGATCAAGTTGGAGATTTGCAATCAGTAGCAACACGCAAGTTCCAAGATGCTGGCGTACCAGGACTTAAGGATGGCACTTGCGGCATGTTGCAGCAGGCATCTTTCTACTCATCAATGTTCCCAGCTGGAACCACTTTCGGTCCTGGCAAAGATGCTGATGCGTTCTACCTACCTCCAACAAACACAAAGTTTGGTAACCCAATCGAAGGTGCTGGCGAATTCCCAGTTGCTTTCAGCAAGAAGAAGGAAGTTGGCGCAGTACAGGCTTACTTCTCATCTCCTGCATACGGTACTGAGCGCGCAAAGCTAGGCGGATGGACATCTGCTAACAGCGGAATCGCACTATCTTCTTACTCAGATCCAGTACTAAAGGTTGTTGCAGAATCTCTACAGGCTAAGAAGGGTGCAATCGTGTTCGATGCATCTGACTTAATGCCAACAGCTGTGAACGGTGCTTTCTGGAAGGAAATCACAAAGTTCTACGCAGAAGGCAAGTCAATGAAGGATGTTGCAGCAGCTATTGATGCTAACTGGTAAATAAATACCATTAGCTACAAGCTGTAAAGGAGCCGGGGTCCACCACTTGGTGGGCCCCGGTTTCAACATCATAAAAAGGATTTAATTCGACTAGTTTTTAATAAGAAAAGGAGCCCCACTAAGTGATTACTTTCGGATCATTGTTTTCAAGCTCCTGGCCAAAGATTTTTCAAATCCTTTCAGTGATTGTTATCTTCTTTGGTTTTTATGGAATCGCATTCGCCGCCGGTGCTCGCATTAAGGGCAAGAAACAAAACTCTTTAGCAATCGGATTGTTTTTAGTACCAGCTTTAATTTTAGTAATGACTGGACTTGGTATTCCAGCAATTCAAACTTTTATGGAGTCATTTAAAAACGCTGACTCTTCAAAGTGGGTAGGTTTTAGTAATTACTCCAACGCAATTCACGATCCCGACATTCGCTTAGCTTTTATTAACACAATCTCCTGGGTGATTATCTGTCCAGTAATTGTGACCGCTCTTGGTATTTCACTTGCCACGATGCTTAATAAAATGAAGCGTGAGGCATTCGCTAAATCTCTAATCTTCATGCCAATGGCAATCTCATTCGTTGGCGGATCTTTAATCTGGAACTTGATGTATGCCTATCAAGAGCCAACACATCCACAAACAGGTTTAATTGGTCAGATCATGACCTGGTTGCATATCGATGTTAAGCACCTGCTGTTGTGGTCTCCTTGGAACAACTTATTTTTGATGGTTGTTTATATCTGGGGCTTCACAGGTTTTGCCATGGTTATCTTGTCGGCAGCTATTAAGGGCATTCCAACTGAAATCGAAGAGGCTGCCCAACTTGATGGGGCTACAGGAATCAGATTATTTAGAACAATCACGGTTCCAATGGTTCGTACAACCATCATTGTTGTTTTAACTACCGCCATGGTGGGTACGCTCAAATTATTCGATGTTATTCACACGATGACCGGCGGAAACTTCAAGACCGATGTTTTATCTAACCGTATGTTCGATGAGAACTTCGTTTACCTCAATTACGGCCGCGGATCAGCCCTGGCCGTGCTTATCTTCCTTGGCGTTATACCAATTACTTACTACAACATTCGCTCCCTTCGACTAGAAAGGAAGCACTAATGTCTGACAGAGGCCACGCATCTAGCCGTCCATTTACTTCCCCCATCGCATCGATGGTTGTAACTGTTATGGCCATTCTTTGGACAATACCTACATTTGGTTTGGTTGTTACCTCTTTCCGCAAGAAGGAAGACATCCTTTCGACGGGTTGGTGGACTTCATTTACTCACCCAACATTTACTTTAGATAACTTCCGCGCAATCTTGTTTGAATCTGGCGGCACCGTTGGTGAGCAGGGAATGATTCCTTTTGCTATTAACTCACTGGCAATCACGATCCCTGCAGTATTGCTCTCTGTTGGTCTCGGCTTGATGGCCGCTTACGCACTTGCTTGGATTCCTTTCCGCTTTAGTAATCATGTTTTCTATGGCCTATTTGCATTGCAAGGCGTTCCTTTACAGCTATCCCTTTTACCTTTGCTTACTTTCTTTGCAACTGGTGTGCAGTTATTTGGTCACACAATTATTCCGCAGTTGCACATCGTGGGTACATTGGCATCGGTTTGGTTGCCTCACACAATGTTTGGTCTGCCATTAGTAATTTACTTATTACATAACTTCGTGGCTTCATTGCCTCGCGAAGTTATGGAAGCGGCACGTGTAGATGGCGCAAATCATTTCGAAACTTTCCGTCGAATTGTGTTGCCACTTTCAGTTCCTGCTATTGCATCAATTGCAATCTTCCAATTCCTCTGGATCTGGAATGACCTACTTGTTGCACTTGTATTTGCTGGTGGAACTGATGACGTTGCTCCACTTACTTTGCACTTAGCAAACCTTGGTGGATCACTGGGATCTCACTGGGAAAACGTTGCACCAGCAGCGTTATTCTCGATCATCATTCCATTGATCGTGTTCTTCTCATTACAGCGATACTTCGTACGCGGCCTGTTAGCCGGCAGCGTTAAATAACTTCTTCGAAGTTAAATATTTGCGCCGTTGTTTTTAATCTGATCGCGGTACCAATAGCCTGAATCTTTAATGATTCTCTTTTGCGTATCGAAATCAACATGAACAATGCCAAAGCGCTTGTCATAGCCCAGCGCCCATTCAAAGTTATCCATCAAAGACCACTGGTAATAACCCTTTACAGGTGAACCTTGGGCGATGGCATCAGATACCGCTTTCAAATGTGTTGATAAATAATCGATGCGCCGTTGATCGTGTACTGCCCCATCGGCGCTAGGTCCTTCATCGTATGCAGCGCCATTTTCAGTGATGTATAAATCAGGAAGCTTGTCACCGTGTTCTTTATGCCAACGAACAAGTAAACCTTCTAGACCTTCAGGCGTTAACGGCCAACCCATATCAGTGAGCGGACCACGTGGTGTTTCATCGATATCTAAATCAAAGAGCCCTGAAATTGAATGCCACTCTGGTTTTCCACCAAGAGATGGACCAACACGGTTATCAAAGTAGTAATTAATTCCGATGAAATCATTTTCAACTGTTGCTGCTTCTAAATCTCCATCTTTAATCCATGGGCTTAGTTCGTCGCCAAAAGTATCCATAACAATCTGCGGATACTTACCGTGCATAAAGGCATCCATCCAGAAGCGATTGCTGATTGCATCAAGGAGGTCGGCAGCATGTGCCTGCTTTGGATCATTAATATCATCTGGAACTGCACGAGTTTGGTTGAGCACCGGTCCAGTTAAAATATCGTCACGCACTGAACGCATTGCTTGGGTTGATGCAGCATGTGCAACCACGGTGTGGTGTGCAACTGCCCACGCAGCTTTACGATCAATCTTTCCTGGCGCATGGATTCCAATTCCATTTCCAAGCCAAGCAACAACCCATGGTTCATTAATCGGTGTAAATTTCTTAACGCGATCACCAAAACGTTCTACAACCGCGGCAGAATATTCAGCAAAGCGTTTAATGGTGTCGCGATTTTCCCAACCACCTTTATCTTGCAGCGCCTGTGGTAAATCCCAGTGATACAAGGTTGCAAGCGGTTCGATATTTGCTTCAAGCAGTGAATCAATTAATCGGTCGTAAAATTCAAAGCCACGTTCTTCGCGAGCGCTATCTCCCTTTGGAAACATACGAGGCCAGGCAAATGAGAATCGATATCCGGCAAGGCCAAGCTCTTTCATAATTGCTATATCTTCTGGATAGCGGTGATAGTGATCATTGGCTACATCGCCGGTGTCGCCCTTGGCTACTTTTCCTGGGGTCGCACAGAAGGTGTCCCAGATTGAATCCCCCCGGCCATCTTCATGGGCAGCGCCCTCGATTTGGTAACTAGAGGTGGCGGCGCCCCATATAAAGCCCTGCGGAAATGTACTCATGGGCAAAGGTTATATGGCTAGTGGGGACAATAGATATGTATGAATTTGCCCTAAACGGGGTTATCTGACCTACACTTCCGTAGTCTCGCGCCCGACTCTCGAACAGGGCACCGTAACTCCAATGGAGGAGAACCTATGCGTGCTTCAAGCACCGTACCACTTGTACAAGTAACTGGATCAAATCTGACTTATGCCTACATCGTCCTAGCGATTTCGCTGGGTGCGCTGGCAATCGCTTATGCATTACGCGCACAGGTCTTGGCAGCTAGTGATGGCACGCCAAAGATGCGCGAAATCGCTGAAGCGGTTCAAGAGGGTGCCGCTGCATTTCTCTCACGTCAGTTCCGCACACTTTCTTACTTTGTTGGAATCGTCTTTGTTCTTTTGTTTGCACTTCCTGGTGCAACTGAGATCCGTATCGGTCGATCAATCTTCTTCCTTCTTGGCGCAGCGTTCTCTGCCCTCGTGGGTTACAACGGTATGTGGCTTGCAGTGCGTGCCAACGTTCGCGTTGCAGATGCAGCGCGTAACAAGGATGGCGAAAAGGCCGTTCAGATCGCGTTCCGCACAGGTGGCGTTGTTGGTATGACCACTGTCGGTCTTGGATTAATTGGTGCATCACTTGTTGTGATCATCTACCGCCAAGATGCACCAGCAGTTCTTGAAGGCTTTGGTTTCGGTGCAGCGATGCTCGCGATGTTTATGCGCGTCGGCGGCGGAATCTTTACAAAGGCAGCAGATGTTGGAGCTGACCTTGTAGGTAAAGTAGAAAAAAATATTCCAGAAGATGACCCACGAAATGCCGCAACAATCGCTGACAACGTTGGTGACAACGTTGGTGACTGTGCCGGTATGGCTGCAGACTTGTTCGAGTCTTACGCTGTAACACTTGTCGCCGCATTGATTCTTGGAAAAGCTGCTTTCGGTGATTCAGGACTTATCTATCCATTGATCGTTCCTGCAATCGGAACCGTTACAGCAGTAATCGGAATCTTCTTAACTAAGCTTCGCAGCACAGATAAGTCAGCAATGACTGCAATTAACCGCTCATTCTTTATGTCAGCGTTAATTTCAGCAGGCTTAACTGCGCTCGCAACATTTACTTATCTTCCATCTGATTTCAAGTTAATGACTGGACTTTCACCTGAGGCAATCGCTGATGCTGGAAATACAAACCCACGCGTTCTTGCAATCGGTGCAGTATTAATCGGAATCTCACTCGCAGCAGCGATTCAGGTATTAACGGGTTACTTCACTGAAACTGGACGACGTCCGGTAAATGATGTTGCCGCCTCATCTGAAACTGGCGCAGCAACTGTAATTTTGGCGGGTATCTCAGTTGGTTTCGAGTCAGCTGTTTACTCAGCAATGCTTATCGCAGCTGCGGTCTTTGGAGCATTCTTGCTCGGTGGTGGAAGCGTAGTTCTTTCACTTCTTGCTATCGCACTCGCCGGAACTGGTTTGCTAACAACTGTTGGCGTAATCGTTGCAATGGATACGTTTGGCCCTATCTCAGATAACGCACAAGGCATTGCAGAGATGTCAGGTGATGTTGAAGGAGAAGGCGCAAAGATTCTTACTTCACTTGATGCAGTTGGTAACACAACAAAGGCAATCACAAAGGGAATCGCAATCGCTACAGCAGTTCTTGCAGCCACTGCACTCTTTGGTGCATTTACTGATGCAATCAAGAAGGCCGTTGCTGATGCTGGCAAGAACGCACTTGATCTAGCTTCTCAGTACCAAGGTATTTTGGATGTTGCTAACCCACGCAACTTGGTCGGTTTGATTATCGGCGCTGCAGTTGTTTTCTTGTTCTCTGGTCTTGCAATCAATGCAGTATCACGTGCAGCTGGAGCAGTTGTGGTTGAAGTTCGCAAGCAATTTATCGAACACCCAGGAATCATGAAGGGTACAGAAAAGCCTGACTACGGTCGCGTTGTAGATATTTGTACTCGCGATTCATTACGTGAACTTGCAACACCTGGATTGCTCGCAGTAATGGCACCTATCGCAGTTGGTTTTGGTTTAGGTGTTGGTCCACTTGGTGCATACCTTGCCGGTGCAATTGGTACCGGAACATTGATGGCGGTATTTCTTTCTAACTCAGGCGGTGCTTGGGACAATGCAAAGAAGATGGTTGAAGATGGACATCATGGTGGAAAGAACTCTGATGCACACGCTGCAACAATCATTGGTGACACTGTTGGAGATCCATTTAAGGACACAGCAGGTCCTGCAATTAACCCATTGATTAAGGTAATGAACCTTGTTGGTCTTTTGATTACTCCAGCAATCGTTTCATTAGCACTTGGCGGAAGCACAACTATCTCTACGGTAATCGGCATCGGTGCAACCCTTGTCATTATCGGAGCGTTGATTCGCAACCGTCGCCAAGCAACCGCAATCCTTAACTA
>JBAXIC010000036.1:0-12297 GCA_037138575.1 Actinomycetes bacterium | reverse complement strand
GCTGAAGTTGTGGCTACAGATGTTGTGGTTGAAGCGCCAGTTGTTGAAACCGCAGCTGAAACCGCAGTTGTTGAAGAAACTCCCGCAGCCGAATAATTACACCTATGCGCCGTAAGGGCTCGCTCCTACGGGAGCTCCCAATCCTTGTTGTAGTCGCACTTGTTGTATCCCTGCTTATAAAGACTTTTCTAGTTCAATTTTTCTATATTCCTTCTGGATCAATGGAAAACACTTTGCAGATAAAAGATCGCGTTGCAGTAAACAAGCTTCCTTTTATTTCTCGCACTATTTCCCGTGGTGATGTTGTTGTGTTCCGCGATCCTGCTGGATGGCTGCCTGAGATTACAGATTCATCATCAAATAAATACATTGCCAAGGTAAAAACAGGCTTAGTAGCAGTGGGTGTTTTACCTAACCCAGCTAAGCAATATTTAGTCAAGCGCGTTATAGGCGTTGCAGGTGACCACGTCGTTTGTTGCGCAAAAGATGGCAATATTATGGTGAATGAATATGAAATTGTTGAGCCATATATCTTTGCCGGAAATACTCCAAGTGACATGAATTTTGATGTCACTGTTCCAAAGGGCAAGGTTTGGGTAATGGGAGATCACCGCGGGGCTAGTGCAGATTCGCGCTATCACCAAGATGATGTCAACAAAGGCTTTGTTCCAACCTCTCGGATAACTGGACGAGTTGTGGCAGTTATCTGGCCTTTTAAGAATATTTCATACGTTCCAAAAATCATCTATAAGAAATAGTTTTCCTTGAAGGTTATTGAGCAGCTCCTTTTTGCTGCAGGCATCTCACCGATAGCTGGAGTTGATGAAGCAGGTCGCGGTGCTTGTGCCGGACCATTAGTAATTGCATCGGTAGTTTTACATGATCCCTTTGCTTCAGAGTTAGCACCGGTCCGAGATTCAAAAGAGTTAAGTGAAAATAAACGCGAAGAAATCTACGAACTGATTCAATCTATTGCCGCAAGCATCAGCGTAGTTATTGTTCCTGCCACCGAAGTAGATGCCAGGGGAGTGCATGCAGCAAACCTAGATGGAATGCGCCGAGCGGTTAATGGATTAGATGTAGTGCCTGCATATGTGTTGACCGATGGGTATGCAATCGAAGGTTTAGGTTTTCCTAATTTGGCGGTATGGAAAGGCGATCAAGTTGTTGTCAGTATTAGTGCAGCATCAATAATCGCCAAAGTAACTAGAGATCGCATCATGCGTGAGATGGATAAAGAATTTCCAATGTATGGTTTTGCTGGACACAAGGGCTATATCACTGCGGCACACAGCAAAGCACTTAACGAACACGGCCCATGTGCGCAGCACCGTCGATCTTTTTCAAATGTAGCTGCGCTTATTCACAAGTAGGGGTATCGATCGAGGCAATGTCATAGCGAGTATTTATCGTCACCGGCTATGCAAAGAAAAAGTAATCAACGAACAGGCGCCTTTGGCGAAGAAATTGTTACGCAGTTCTTAACAAAGCAGAGCGCCGAAATAATCGAACGCAATTGGCGAATTCGCGAGGGCGAGATCGACATCATTGCGCTTTATCCTTCAGGCATTTTCGCCTTTGTCGAAGTTAAGACCAGATCCTCTGTTGCATTTGGGCATCCCTTTGAGGCGATCAATCGCGAAAAAGCACATCGCTTACAGAGGTTAGCGTTGGGTTGGCTTGCAACGCATGGCTGTCTAGGTTGTGAATACCAAATAGATGCTGCAGCAGTATTAATTGCAGCTGATGGTTCGCACACTATTGAATATCGGGCTGGCGTTTTATGAGCCTTGCACATACTCAATCAATTGCTCTTTTGGGCCTTGATGGCCATCTTGTTACCGTTGAAGTCGATATCGCTGATGGCCTGCCAATGTATTCATTACTTGGCCTGCCTGATGCAGCGCTTTCAGAGTCGCGAGATCGAGTCCGGGCTGCAATTGTTAACTGCGCAGAAATATGGCCCAATCGAAAAGTAACAGTCTCGCTCTCACCTGCATGGTTACCAAAGAGTGGATCTAGTTTTGATTTAGCGATTTGTATTGCAATTTTGTCGGCCCATGAAACTATCGCTGCTGAGGTAATCGCTGACGTTGTATTTTTAGGTGAACTTGCTTTAGATGGTCGAATCCGTTCGGTTCGGGGAGTATTACCAGCGCTAATTGCGGCGAAAAAAGCCGGCATAAAAACCGCGGTCGTTCCAGCAGCAAATTATCAAGAAGCCAAGTTAATGCAGGGCATTGAAATCATTGCGATGGAACATGTTAAACAAACCTTGCGTTGGCTTCGTACGGGTGAGCGAGAAGTTGCGGATGAGATTGATTTAGATTGGCAACCTACGGACGAGCTCTTGGATTTTGCCGATGTTGCAGGTCAGCCACAAGCACGGTTAGCTGCCGAGATCGCTGCAACTGGTGGACATCACATCTTGCTGATTGGTCCACCTGGGGCCGGAAAAACGATGATTGCCGAACGCATTCCAACGATTCTGCCGGCGCTAACTATCACCCAAGCGTTAGAGGTAACTGCGGTTCATTCAATTGCAGGCTCTTTTGTTTCTCGATCACCCACATCTTTAGTTGCACCCATCGTTTCTCCACATCACACAACAACCCGCGTAGCAATGGTCGGAGGAGGCGCCCATGTAATAAAACCTGGTGCATGTTCATTGGCGCATAACGGTGTTTTGTTTATAGATGAAGCTCCTGAATGTCCGTCAGGGGTTTTAGATTCACTACGTCAACCGTTGGAGGCCGGTGCAATCACGATTGCTCGAAGTATTGGCAACGTGACTTTTCCTGCGCAATTTTTACTTGTCTTGGCAGCTAATCCATGCCCATGTGGAAAATTCACTGGCCGGGGACGCAACTGCACCTGTTCGTCGCAACAGGTACGCAGATATTTGGGTCGCCTATCTGGCCCACTAATGGATCGCATCGATATGCGAGTGCATGTAGATCCTGTTGGCCGCGTTGATATGGCCCGTACAGATTTGGGCGAAAGTAGTGCCGATATTCGCGCACGTGTTATTGCTGCGCGAGCAGTTGCCACTAAGCGCTTTAGTGATTACAACTGGACGCTTAATTCACAGATTCCTTCAAGGGCGCTACGAACAGTGTTTCAACCTCAGCGTGATGCCATGAACTTCTTACATGATGAGTTAGATAAGGAACATATAACTGCGCGAGGTCTTCATAAGATAATTCGAGTTTCATGGACATTGGCTGACATAAAAGGGCACGGCGTCCCAAACTTAGATGATGTACAAAAGGCGCATGTATTGCGCGGCGGAAGTGAACTATGAATGAGTTAGAAGCAAGGGCGATTCTATTTAGCTCCATCGAAGGCGGGCATAGTTTTTGGTCTCAAGAAATCTATGGTTCTTCTGCATTGAGTGTTTATGAAAAACTAACAAACGGTAGCTACGACACGATTAAATTCGGCCAGCTCATTAAAGAGATCTCTTCACTCTCTGCCGATCAGATTCTTAGCTCCATCGCCAACAGTGGGGCACAGTTAATTGTTCCAGGCGATGTCTTATGGCCAGCAAAAGTTGAGGATTTAGCTGCGCCACCCATCGCTCTTATTGCAAAGGGCAATCTTGAAACGTTGAAATCAGATTCATTAGCAATCGTTGGCACACGCAACCCCACTAATTACGGTGCGCGAATTGCGGGGGACTTTGCCGCAGGTTTTGTAGATCGCCAATGGACCATCGTCAGTGGTGGGGCATATGGAATCGATTCATTTGCCCATAAAGGTGCACTTATTGCTGAGGGTGTAACAATCGCAGTCATTGCTTGCGGAATAGATATCAATTATCCGGCAGGCAACGTCAGATTATTTGAAGAGATCTGCGAATCAGGTGCGCTCCTAACAGAGTTTATGCCAGGGGAGAAAGCTCTACCTCATAGATTTTTAACTCGCAATCGTTTAATCGCTGCAATTTCTCAGGCCACATTAGTTGTTGAAGCAGCTTTTCGAAGTGGCTCACTTCGCACTGCTCGTGATGCAGCCGAATTAATGCGACCAGTTATGGCAATTCCAGGGCCAATTAATTCGCCAACCAGTGAAGGTTGTCATCGTTTAATTGGTGAACGCGCCGCTGAAATCGTAACTTCAGTTGCAGATGCTGTGGAGTTCATCGGTATAAATCAATGAGAGAATAAGCCTATGAGTGATTTCCGTTCGGGCTTTGTAGCTATTGTTGGCCGCCCAAACGTTGGAAAATCAACTCTCATTAACGCCCTTGTAGGCAGCAAGATTGCGATAACTTCACACCACCCCAACACCACACGTAGTGCCATCCGTGGAATCGTTCATGGAGATAATTTTCAAGCTGTTTTAGTTGATACGCCTGGGGTTCATAAGCCAAAGACTTTATTGGGCCAGCGCCTTAACGCCGTGGTCGATCAATCTATGGATTCAGTCGATGTCGTCATCATGTGCATTCCAGCCGATGAAACTTCAGGTGCAGGAGATCTCTTTATTGCACAGGAAATCGCTAAGCATCCACGGGCTAAAAAGTTTGCAGTAATAACGAAGACGGATTTACTATCGAAAGAAAAGTTAGCGATTCGGTTAACTGGAATCATGAATCTGGCGCAGGGCTTTGTTTGGGATGAAATTATTCCAGTATCGGCAGCGATTCATGATCAAATCGATTTACTAAATCAGTTAATCGGTGCCAATTTGCCCGCTGGTCCTCAGTACTACCCAGAAGGTACAACTAGTGATCAAGCTATCGAACAGTTGATCTGCGAATTTATCCGCGAGGCTGCGCTGCAAGATGTGCGTGAAGAGCTGCCACACTCAATCGTTGTGACAATTGATGAGTTTGGTGAGCGCGAAGAAAAGGGATCTCGCCCCTTTTATGATGTACATGCAACTATTCACGTTGAACGCGATACGCAGCGCGCAATTTTGCTTGGCCATCAAGGTGTGCGCCTAAAAGAAATCGGTATTCGCGCGCGTGCAGATATCGAACGTGCATTAGCTGCAAAGATTTTCTTGGGCCTACATATCAAAGTTTCAAAAGAATGGCAGCGAGATGCTCGCATGCTCGATAAGTTAGGTTTTGAAGAGCGAAGTTAAACGGAAGATTTACGGCTAGCTAAATAAGAACCCAACACCACCATTGGCAATCCAACAATAATTCCTAGAGTTATTGGTTCGCCCAAAATAATGATTCCTAGCACTACGGCGATTGCAGTATTTACATAAGTTGTAAGTGAGCCACGGGCCGGTCCGATTTCAACAATAACAATGAAGAAGAGCATGAAGGCAATAGCTGTGCTAAAAACTCCGAGAGCGATTAAAGCGGCAATCGCATTTGTAGATACATGGTTAGTTGGCCACATAGCAATTGCAATCGGCGTGTAAATCAAACAGGTAATAGCCATCGCTAGCCCATTAATTGCAATTCCATCGACACCTGGCAAGTTAGAAGTAATCATTAATACGGCGTAGGCATATAAAATTGATGCCAAAATAACCATGGCAATTGCTTTGGGATTGCTGCTTCCGGTAATTGATTCGATGCCAACTAGCGCAACAATCCCAACAAAACCAACGACTAATCCAAAAATTCGCTTTGGTTGCCAGACCGAATGATCGCCACGAAGAGATGAGAAAATCGTTGAAAAGATTGGAACGGTTGCAACTAATAAGCCGGCAAGGCCGGAGGTAATCTCTTTTTCAGCATTGGTGATTAGGATCCAAGGACCGACCATCTCAAGTACGGCATAAGGGGCAACATATTTAATCCCCTTGATTGCATCTTTGAGGGTGTTTTTCTTAATTGCAATTGGAATCAATATTGCGGCACCGATGAATGTACGGCCGGCAACAATTAGTGGTGGTGGAATATCTGCAACAGCGACCTTCATTAATAAATATGGGATTCCCCATAAGAAGCCGACAATGCCAAAATGAATCCAGGATTTACGGGTCATTTATTCAATCACACGGCGATAAAGAGCCACGGTTGCAGCGGCAACTGCGTCCCATCCAAATTCCTTCATGGCGCGAACTCTGCCAGCAGTACCGTATTTCTTGAGCAGTTCTGGCTGTGACATTAAACGCGTGATTGATTCAGTGAGTGCGCTTTCAAATGCTGCTGCTTCACCTGTGTAATCAACCAGTTCACCTGTTTCTTTATCTGCGACAACTTCTGGAATTCCACCAACGCGAGAACCCAATACTGCAGTTTCACAACCCATGGCTTCCAAATTAACAATTCCTAGTGGTTCATACACTGAAGGACATACAAAAAGATCGGCGCTAGTCAACATCGCAGTTAATTCGGTATGTGGCAACATATCTTTAATCCACCAAACGTTGCTGCGCGTTTGCTGTAGTTCGGCGATTAAATCTGCAACTTCCTTACCGATACCTTCCTCATCAGGACTTCCTGCGGCAAGAACTAATCCATACTCTGCGGGCACTTTTTTCCATGCGCGCAGAAGATGCGCCAAACCTTTTTGACGCGTGA
The DNA here is from genome assembly GCA_037138575.1 of Actinomycetes bacterium. Taxonomy (GTDB): domain Bacteria; phylum Actinomycetota; class Actinomycetes; order Nanopelagicales; family Nanopelagicaceae; genus Planktophila. Next base: position 5,804 of record JBAXIC010000036.1, on the reverse strand, counting down.
TGCGGCCGACGAAGATTGCATATGGTCCGCTGACGCCGTATTTTGCTGGCACCGATTCATCGCGATTAGGTGCAAATTTCGAAGTGTCAACGCCGTTTCGAATCGTAACAACTTTGCTTGGATCTACCGATGGGTAAGCAGCCAATACGTCGGCACGCATTCCATCGCTAACAGCGATGATTGCGGAGGCAGCTTCATAAGCGGTTTTTTCTGCCCATGAAGAGATGGCATATCCGCCGCCTAGTTGTTCAGCTTTCCAAGGGCGTAACGGTTCGAGTGAATGCGCACTAACGATATGGGGGATTGAATATTGCAATGATGCTATGTGACCGGCCATATTTGCATACCACGTATGAGAATGAACGAGGTCAACATTGTTTAAATGAGATGCAATCTCTAGATCTGTTGCAAGGGCCTGAACCGCTGGATTTGCAACGGCAAACTCTTCAGGAGCTGAATAGCCAAAAGCATCTTCGCGCTTTCCGCCAAAACAATGGACATCAACGTGTACATCATTAATAGTGCGAAGGGCTTGAGTTAACTGCAGGACATGGACTCCCGCGCCTCCATAGATTGCAGGAGGCCATTCTTTGGTAACGATGCCGACTTTTAACTGGCCCATATCAAACCTCTACCTTCATCACGGGGTACAGGCTATCGTTAGCGCATGGCAAAACTTAAACTTCCGCTGGGAATCGTCCTTGCCGGCGGTGAAGGTAAGCGCCTTATGCCTCTTACTGCAGATCGTGCGAAACCTGCAGTTCCATTTGGCGGTTCGTATCGCCTGATTGATTTTGTTTTATCTAATTTAGTAAATGCCAATATGTTAAAGATCGCTGTTTTGACTCAATATAAATCGCATTCACTCGACCGCCACATCACTACTACCTGGCGGATGTCAGCATTGCTTGGCAACTACATCACCCCTGTTCCTGCGCAGCAGCGTTTAGGTCCACGTTGGTATACGGGTAGCGCCGATGCAATCTTGCAGAACTTCAATTTAATTCAAGATGAAAATCCAGAACATGTTTTAGTTTTCGGCGCCGATCACGTTTATCGAATGGATCCGGGCCAGATGTTTGTTCAACATGTTGAAACTGGGGCCGGAATCACGGTTGCTGCAATTCGCATGCCGCGCTCGGAAGCCCATGAGTTTGGTGTTATTGAGTTAGCTGAAGATGGAATCACCATCAAGGCTTTCCATGAAAAACCATCTGATCCACCAGCAATGCCGGGCCATCCTGATCTGTGCCTAGTATCCATGGGTAACTACATATTTAAGCGCGATGTTATGGAAGAAGCGCTGATCATCGACTCAGAAGATATTGAATCACGCCATGATTTGGGTGGAAACATCATTCCATTTCTTACCAAAAACGGTGAAGCCAAGGTCTACGACTTTGCTAACAACGTTGTTCCAGGTGAGACTGAGCGCGATAAAGGTTATTGGCGCGATGTTGGTTCAATCGATGCGTATTACGACGCACATATGGATTTAGTGTCAGTGCATCCAATCTTTAATTTGTATAACCGTGATTGGCCATTGCTTACAAATCCACCATCACTTCCACCTGCCAAATTCAGCGAAAGCGGGGGAGCTCACGATTCAATCGTGGGAGCCGGTTCAATTATCTCTGGCGGCATCCTGCATGGATCAGTTGTTTCTTACGATGTGACTGTTGGTAGAGGCGCAATTGTCGAAGGCTCTGTATTAATGCCATCGGTGCGTATTGGTGATAAGTCAATTGTTCGCAATGCGATTTTGGATAAAAACGTTGTTGTCGAACCTGGTGCTCAAATTGGCGTTGATATCGAGCGTGATCGTCAACGTTTCACCATTAGCCCTGGCGGAATTATCGTTGTTGGTAAAGGCGTTCGAGTAAGCGCTTAAAGCATTACCAACCAGCAGTGTTATCGCGAAGAGTTCGGAATTTATCCATTACCTGCGGAGTTGGTGTGGATTGATGATGTGCAACATTTCCTAAATTCCAAGTTGGCATTTGCCCAAGCAACGCCCAAGCTGCTTGCTTTGCTGCACCATCGGCAACATATTCACCAGCTGGCGGCACCAAAACTTCACGGCCAAAGAGCGCACTGGCAATCGTAGGAATTGCCGGATTTTTTGCAGCGCCGCCGATTAGTAAAATTCGATTAACGCTTACACCAAGTGCGATTAGAGAATCGACAGCATCGGCTAATCCGGCCAGCATTCCTTCAATCATTGCGCGGGCAATGTCGGCAGGGTTTGAATTATTTAAATTCATTCCAGCAAATACTCCTGTTGCATCTGGACGATTAGGAGTTCGTTCGCCTTCAAAATATGGCAAGAGCGTTAATCCATGTGCACCTGGTTGGGCCGAAAGTGCAAGTGCTCCAACTTCATCGTGGGTTTTTCCAAGAATTCGTGTTGCCGCATCCATGATGCGAGCTGCGTTAAGTGTGCAGACAAGAGGTAAGTAGCGGCCGGTTGCATCGGCAAAACCAGCAACTGCGCCACTTTCATCATGAGTTGGAGTATCTGAAACAGCAAAAGCGGTTCCTGACGTTCCTAGTGAAACTACAACATCACCAGGCTCTGCCTGAATTCCCAGAGCCGCCCCGGCGTTATCTCCAGCACCGGCCGCGATTGGAATACCCGACGTTGTTGTTCCACCAAATGCATTAGGGGCGACAATGCGCGGCAATGTCAGTTCTAGATCGGCTCGTAATGCAAGACGCACAATATCTTCGCGATAATGAGAAGTGGATGGATCAAAGTATCCAGTGCCCGATGCATCGCTGCGGTCAGTGAAGAGTTTTGAAAAATCTTTACCGCCCTGCACCTGCCACGACAACCAATCATGGGGCAGGGCAACTGATGAAACGCGCGCGGCATTAGTGGGTTCGTTGTCGGCCATCCATCTCAATTTAGATGCGGTGAAAGATGCAACCAAAACGGAGCCAACTTTTCGTGCAATTTGTGCGTCGCCACCCTCTTCATGATTTAAATCTTTGGCGGCTTGCGCAGATCGAGTGTCATTCCATAAGAGCGCAGGTCTGATGGTTTCTCCATCGGCATCTAGGGCAACCATTCCATGTTGCTGTCCAGCAATTGAAATCGCTGCAACATCAGCAAGCCCGCCGGCATCTTTTAACGCAGTATCAAGGGCGCTTTTCCAATGGATGGGATCGACTTCGGTGCCCTCTGGATGAGGTGCCCGCCCTTGGCGTAGAAGTTCACCTGTGTGGGCATCGCGAATCACCACTTTTACCGACTGAGTAGATGAATCCACGCCGGCGATAATTTGTTGACTGGCCATATCGCAAGGCTAGACTGTCCCAGTCAGCGTTGACTACAGGCGGGGCGCTTTTCTTAGCCCGAGCCCTTCATCATTTTCTTTTCAATGGAGTTAATAATGCGTATTGGTGTGCTTACTGGTGGCGGAGACTGCCCAGGTTTAAATGCTGTGATTCGCGCCGTAGTTCGTAAAGGCGTAAAAGAGTACGGACATGAGTTTGTTGGTTTCCGTGATGGTTGGAAAGGTCCACTAGAAGGCTTAACAATGCCGCTTAACCTTGAAACAACTCGCGGCATCTTGCCTCGTGGCGGAACAATTTTGGGATCTTCTCGTACTAACCCTTTTAAAATTGAAGGCGGAGTAGAAAAGATTAAAGAGAATCTTGCTAAAGCTGGAATCGATGCACTGATCGCAATCGGTGGCGAAGATACTTTAGGTGTTGCAACAAAGCTTGATTCAATGGGAGTAAAAGTCATTGGTGTTCCAAAGACAATCGATAACGACCTCAACAACACGGACTACACATTTGGTTTCGATACTGCTGTAAATATCGCAGTTGAAGCAATTGATCGCCTGCATACAACTGCAGAGTCTCATCACCGTGCATTGATCGTTGAAGTAATGGGCCGCCATGCTGGCTGGATCGCACTTCACTCAGGCCTTGCAGGTGGAGCAGCATGTATTTTGATTCCAGAACAAAAGTTCTCAATCGAAAAGGTCTGCGAATGGGTTGAATCTCGATTCAAGTCTCACTACGCACCGATCATCGTTATTGCAGAAGGTGCCATTCCTCAAGAAGGAGACATGGTCGTTAAAGATCAGACCCTTGATTCATTTGGCCACGTCAAACTTTCAGGTATCGGTGACTGGCTAGCTGGGGAGATTGAGGTGCGTACTGGCAAGGAAGCGCGTACATCTGTTTTGGGTCATATCCAACGTGGAGGCTCACCAACAGCATTTGACCGTGTTCTCGCTACTCGCTTTGGACTTATGGCCATTACTGCCGCTCATGAAGGCGACTGGGGCAAGATGGTTGCACTCCACGGAACAGATATCGTCCGCGTTCCATTGGCATCGGCCACAGAACAGCTCAAATTAGTTCCTATGGAGCGCTACAAGGAGTCAGAGATCTTCTTCGGATAATTGCGGTACGCGATTACCTTTTGATTCTCTATTCTTAAGCCATGAATTCATCTCTGGATAATCTGTTCACGCCTGGCCTTGTGGCTGCTCAACAACCACAATGGCCTGGCGGTCCAGAGGGCGCACCAATCAAAGCTGCCGTTGCTGAACTTAAAGCTCTTCCGCCACTTGTCTTTGCAGGTGAGTGCGATGATCTCAAAGCTCGGATTGCGCTCGCCGCGGAAGGAAAAGCATTTTGGTTGCAAGGTGGGGATTGCGCAGAAACTTTTGCCGCAGCTACGGCCGATTCAATTAGAAATCGCATTAAGACCATCCTTCAGATGGCAGCGGTTTTGCAATACTACTCATCATTGCCTGTCATAAAAGTTGGCCGCATGGCGGGACAGTTTGCCAAGCCTCGCTCAAATGACATGGAGACCCGAGGGGATGTCACCCTTCCGGCATATCGCGGCGATGCTGTTAATGATCTTGAGTTCAATGAAAAATCACGGACACCAGATCCGCATCGATTAGTTCGTGTGTACAACACATCAGCGGCAACCCTGAATTTAGTTCGTGCATTTACGCAGGGCGGCTTTGCCGATCTTCGTCAGGTGCATGAATGGAACAAAGGCTTTATTCGTGACTCGTCAGTCGGTGAACGTTACGAAAAGATGGCCTCTGAAATCGGCCGCGCATTGGCATTTATGAAGTCAGCTGGCGTTGATCCTGAATCATTTAAATCCGTTGATTTCTTCTCAAGCCACGAAGCTTTAATTTTGGAATACGAGAAGGCGCTTACCCGAATCGATTCACGCACTGGAAATCCATATGACGTATCAGGTCACTTCATCTGGATTGGCGAACGCACACGCCAGCTTGACGGTGCGCATGTTGATTTTGCTTCCAAAGTTAAAAATCCAATCGGTATCAAGCTTGGGCCAAAATCCACGGTTGAAGACGCCCTTGCGTTGATTGAAAAACTAGATCCAAACCGCGAACCGGGTCGAATTACATTCATCACCCGAATGGGTGCGGGAAAGATTCGCGAGCTTCTACCGGCGCTAGTTGATGGAGTGACAAAGTCTGGCGCAAAGGTCCTCTGGGTCTGCGATCCCATGCATGGAAATACATACGAAGCACCAACTGGATATAAGACTCGTAAATTTGATGATGTTATGGATGAAGTCAAAGGCTTTTTTGAAGTCCACAAAGCCCTTGGTACGCACCCAGGTGGAATCCATATCGAACTCACTGGTGATGATGTCACCGAGTGTGTTGGTGGCGGCGAACAGATTTCCCATGAAGATCTCGCCTCACGCTATGAGACAGCCTGCGATCCTCGCCTGAACCACTCACAATCACTGGAGCTTGCCTTCTTGGTTGCTGAGATGTTGCGCGACC
>JBAXIC010000035.1:0-13109 GCA_037138575.1 Actinomycetes bacterium | reverse complement strand
TTGTCTTTGTCCAAGGAATGTAAAGAAGCATCCGGCTTATAGGGCGACTCTTCTTTTAATTAGGTGGGCGTAGGTTAAAACTACGCCCACTTTCCTATTTAAAAGTGTTTAGTTTTATGCAAAACCTAGGATATTTTTGCCAACTTCAACGGGTAATTTATGGACAAATGGGCAAAATCGTGGACAAATTTTATGCGCGCGAAGGGATGAATCTGGGCATTGGGAATCAATTCTTAAGTTATCAACACTGGCGTCGTACAGTATTTCAAGATAAATTCCATCTTCAGACTAGAAGAACGGAGTTTTGCAGGTGAGTATGGATCCCATCGAAACTAATCCCGAAAGTTACAAGGTTGTCTTTGAAAATGACCAAGTCAGAGTATTGGAATATCTGGATCAACCTGGGCACTTAACGAAGCCACATCAACACCCAGATAGTGTGATGTACACCTTAAGCAGTTTTTCCAGACGCCTACATGCGAATAACACTACACGCGATGTCGAAATTGCCTCTGGGACTACAAGTTGGCTCACCGCCCAAATACACGCTGGGGAAAATATTGGAAGCACAGATACCCATGTCATTTTCGTTGAGTTAAAAAACGCTTCATCATTAACAAAAGATATAGGTCCACAAATCTAAGGTATTGGATTTTGATAGGGACAATTCCAAACTTTGCAACTTGTCCTGGGGAAATGCGCGGATAATTACATTAGACACTCAGGACACGAAGGCAATTTGAGCATGTCCGGCTTATAGGGCGGTTCTTCTTTAATTTAGTAGACTCCATTTATGACTAAGCCGCTCATGATTCTTATTTCAGGGCCTTACATGTCTGGTACAAATGGTGATGAAGCGGCAATCGCTAGGAATCTAAAGGCGATGGAAGATTGCGCACTTCCCATCTTTAATAAAGGACACATTGCAGTTGTAGGTGAATGGCTTGCATGGCCGGTGATCCGACAAGCTGGCGGTGATTCCCATTCATCTCATCAATTCACCGAATACCAATACCCGGTTGCCCATAGGCTTTTAGAAAAATGTGACGCGGTACTTCGAATTCCTGGTGAATCTAGAGGTGCAGATCTAGAAATGTCTAAAGCAAGAGTCATGGGAAAAATCATTTTCAACAGCTTTGAAGAAATCCCAAACTTGACTTCTTCTGGCCTATAGGCCGACTATTCTTTAAGAATTTAGCAAGTCACGAATTGATTGAACTATTGATGCATTAACTTCAAAGTTTTCTTCGGCGAAGGCCAAAATCTTTGCAAGTGACTGTTCTAGCCTCTCGTAACCTTGTACCAAAGCAGCGAAGTCAACGCCGAGTGCCTGCTCAGCCCGACGCTCAATGTTAAAAGGGTCTTGAATCGTTAGATTATTTTTCACACTGTATGCCGCTAGCAAATTAGTTAATGCATAACGTTCAATCATTGCTAAGGCTGCAAGTCGCTCACCTCGACATAGGCGCAATACTCCAACGAGAAGATTTGAAAGAGCTTGATCTACATAATAGGAAACTTCACGTACTGTAGGTTGTTTTGCAGAAAGATCAGGGAGCGAAAATCCAGACTTGCTCCAAATGGTACGTAAGCCAGGTATTCCATTTTGAGCGAGCTCTGCCTCCGTGAAAATCGCAAATTCTAAGAAAACTCCATTTTCAAGTAAGGCCTTATTACCGTGATCCGTATCTCGGAAGGCAAAAACAATTGACAAATCTCGACCAAACCAAGAGTTGTCATTTATGAATCCTGAGGAGAAACCGTCCTCAACAATTAAGAAGAAATCAATGTCGGAATACTGATCCATTCGTGCAATTTCAGCTCCCGCAGAGCCAGCGCCAATCAAGGCAATTGTATGGGGAGAGTTCCTAGCTGCCTTCGAAAGTATTTCTAAGGTCTCTTGCAGAATTTGGAGTTTAAGTTCTGTGTTCACTTGATAAGCCTAATCAATGTGGGGGCAATAGTGAGGGCAATTAGATATTTCGAGCGTGACCTTACATATAACAATGTCGTCTCCGGCTTACAGGGCGGTTCTTCTTTATTATTTTATTTTATGAAAAGATTTTCCTATGAGCATTAACTATCTGGGTCTTCGATCATTGATTTATCCTGCTCCAAAGTTGCAGGAGTCCAAATTATGGTGGATAAAGACTTTAGGAAAGGAACCGTATTTCGATGATGGCGGTTATGTCGGGTTCGACCTCGGCGGCTACGAACTTGGCCTAAACAGCTTTTCGGTTAATCTCAAAGGTCCAATTACTTACATTGGGGTTGAAGATGTTCAGGCTGCAGTTGATTCACTCGTTACCGATGGAGCAAAAGTATTAATGGCCCCAATGGATGTTGGCGGCGGAATCATCTTGGCGGATATTGAGAGTCCTACTGGAGAAGTATTTGGAGTGATCTTTAATCCTCATTTTAAAGCTTAGGCAATGATTCCAACTTATAGGCCGGTTCTTCTTAACTCTCAGCACTTACACAGTTCATTTTGTCTTCCTAATTAGGTATCCCGATTACTCTCATCCAATGACTAGTGCACTTAATCATGTAGGAAACGCAAAGCAATACAAGGATTGGCTTGTAAAGGTTCCTGAAGTTACCGCCTTCTTCTGGATTATTAAGGTGCTGGCAACGACAGTTGGTGAAACTTTTGCAGACTATTTGAATGTAACTCTCGGCTTTGGATTGAATGGGACAACGGTAGTTACGATTGTTGCCCTTGTGATTGCTCTAATTTTTCAGTTCAAATCGACTAAATACCGGCCATCTTTGTATTGGTTAGTCGTTGTATTGATAAGCATTGCGGGAACATTGTTTACAGATAATCTGACAGATAATCTAAATGTGTCCTTAATTACCACTTCGGTAATTTTCTCAGTAATTCTTGCTTTGGTGTTTATCGTTTGGCACAAATCTGAAGCTTCGCTTGCTATTCATAGCATTTACACCCCACGACGTGAAGCTTTTTACTGGAGCGCCATCCTTTTCACCTTCGCCTTAGGAACTGCAACAGGGGATCTATTTGCTGAAAGGCTTGGACTGGGATACGGCGTTTCACTCGTCATATTTGCCGCTGTAATTTTGATAATTGCCTTGGCGTGGAGGAGTAAATTCCTCAATCCAGTTCTCGCTTTTTGGGCAGTTTACGTATTAACCAGACCACTTGGAGCATCAATTGGAGACTTGCTTTCTCAGAGTAAGAAAGATGGCGGTATTGGGTTAGGAACGACTACGACTAGCGCAATATTCTTAACTATCATTCTTACGTTGGTTGTTTATTTAACAAAATCTCGAAAAGATGCGATTCCAATAGATAAGGCACTTGCCGAGTAATTTGATCGTCTTTGTAAATCTTATAATTCTTCATGTGCAGATGCGTGGGCAATCACCACAATTAGGCGTGAATCGAGATTCTCTGGCTTATAGGAAGGTTCTTCTTTAATTTCCCTACTAAATAAATTACGATTTAGGCATGGCTGAAAAGAAAGTAACTGGTCCGGCATCATATTTTCCTTCCATTGAGAAGAAGTATGGCAAGCCGATCGAATATTGGATGAAAGAGTTAAAGAAGGTTTCCAAGCTTGCCCATATGGAGCAAGTCGCTCATCTCAAAGAGAAGTTTGAAATGGGTCATGGTCATGCGAACGCGATAGTCCATGTTTTTCGCGCAAAGAATGGACTTTAAATATGGATGTAGACAATGTAGTTGATGAGCTTGCTAAGGGGCGGCCGATGGAGAAGATTCTTCGTTCCGGTTAATAAAGCCGTTCTTGAATCTTCAAATTTGCCGATATCTATTACTCTTGCTCAATGCCCACACTTAGCCACATGCTTTGGTTCAACAATCAAGCAGAAGAGGCAGTAAATCTATATACAAATCTCTTTGAGAATTCCAAGATTCTGAACACATCCCGAGGTCCTGACGGAGGCGTATTCACCGTTGAATTTGAACTCTTGGGCGCAAAGTACACCGCACTTAATGGCGGAGATATGTTCAAATTTACAGAGGCTTTCTCGATTTTCATTTTGTGTAATGACCAAGCAGAAGTTGATAAGTACTGGGACGCACTGACGGCAGATGGTGGAACACCAGGAAATTGCGGCTGGCTAAAGGATAAATTCGGTCTTTCATGGCAAATCATCCCGAAGCAACTAGGTGAATGCCTCGGTAATCCAGATCCCTTAAAAGCTCAAGCGGCTATGGGCGCAATGATGGGAATGTCCAAACTAATTGTGAGTGAATTAGAGGCGGCAGTTAAGTAGTGCCTCAATACATAATTTATTTCAACCAGCAATGGGTTGGGGATCATAGTTCTGAATGGTTTCAATCTCGTGGTCCATTAGCTCCGGCTTACGGAGAAGTTATTCATTTCTTTATTGAATTATGCAGCTTCGACAAAAATACAGAAGTGATTTCCCTCAGTATCTTCTGCAACGCGATATTCAAAACCACCATCGAGTATTACTTTTTTTGTGACCCTTCCACCAAGTTCAATGATGAGGTTTTCAGCTTCGTCTAAATCGGCCACTGCGATATCCACGTGTATTGCAGAGTTTGGTGACAATGGAGTTTCAGATTTCTGAATGGCCATCGAAAAACCTTCTCCCTCATGGCGTTTAAAGAAAGTGAAGGGTCCCATCTCCTCTTCTCCGGGAGGTAACTGCAGGAAGGCAGACCAAAAAGCGACGGCACGGTGGGCATCATCGGCATTGATCATGATTGTTCGAATTGTTGGCTTTTTAGACATAGGAAAATTCTACAGTGGGGCCTCTGCGGAGTATATAAAGCTCTGGCTAATAAATAGGTTCAACTTTTACAGTGCACCTATGGAACCAACATATGTAAAAGGAAAGCCAAAGTTGTGGCTTGGCCTTGAAGGGCTAGTTCTTCATATTGCAACGATGGTTATTTATTCAATTAGTTTTGTCATACAGATGTTGTCCTCACTTAGGACATATTCACCAAAAGCTTCGCAATCTTGATACCCCAGAGATTTATAGAGTTCGCGAGCAGGTTTGAAAGATTCTTTTGCACCAGTTTCTAGGCTAATGCGTTTAACTCCTTGGTCTTTAGCAAAATATTCAATGTGGGCAACTATTGCTTTGCCAACACCGATTCCTCTGGATTTTGCCAAGGTGTGCATAGATTTGAGTTCAGCATGCTCTGCATCTAACTTTCTAATTGCTCCTACACCTAATAGCTCCCCATCAACTCGTGCACCAAAAACTGTGATGTCTGTGGTGAATAGATGTGAAGCTTGGACTGCATAAACGTGCTCCATAGGAGTGGCGGATGTGCAAAAGAGCCAATGTGCCTGAAGGATCTGGGATAACTCATCAGTCAGAGAACTTTCAGCTCTGATCTCAATATCCATGTGCTTAAGTTTAGTGCCCGCCTCCGGTTAATAAAGTGGTTCTTTCCCTTCTTTTCTAAACTATGCAGTTTCCACAAAAATACAGAAGTGATTACCTTCGGTATCTTCAGCTACGCGGTATTCAAACCCACCATCGAGCACAACTTTTTTAGTTACTTTCCCACCAAGTTGATTGATGAGGCCTTCGGCTTGGTCTAAATCGGCTACCGCAATATCCACATGTATTGCAGAGTTTGGTGACAATGGAGTTTCAGATTTCTGAATCGCCATCGAAAAACCTTCCCCATCTTTGCGTTTAAAGAAAGTGAAGGGACCCATCTCTTCTTCTCCCGCAGGTAATTGCAGGAACGCAGACCAGAAAGCAACTGCACGATGGGCATCATTAGCATTGATCATGATCGTTCGAATAGTGGGCTTGTTAATCATGCCAAGATTCTATATTAGGCGTTTGTGCAATATGTAAGAACGCCGAAGTACATGGTGGTTCTTCTTTATTTTTGAACGAGTGATAAAATTTTCAAATGTCCCATTCGGCGCACAACATGAATTCCAGTCGGCTGGAAGCTTTTAGTGATGGCGTCTTTGCCATTCTCATCACCATCATGGTCTTTGGTATTCACGCGCCTTCCGGCAATCATTTCTCAGATCTCAATGAATTAAAACCAGTCTTTCTAACCTATCTATTGAGTTTTACCTACCTAATTATTTATTGGAACAACCACCACCATTTGCTGAAAACCCTGACATTTCCTAATGGTTGGACAATGTGGGCCAATTCGAACCTTCTCTTTTGGTTATCGCTAATTCCATTTGCGACATCTTGGCTTGGAACCAGCAGCGGCTCCAAGGCGCCAGCAGTACTTTACGGCGCAATATTGTTAATGTCTGCCATTTCCTTTTCACTCTTATCGAAGGCAATCATCAGAAGTGAAGATGGGCATTCCAGCTTGCAACATGCTCTGGGAGACAACATAAAAGGAAAGATCTCTACGCTGTTGTATATCGCCTCAATTATCTTCGCGTTCTTTCAACCAGTTATTTCGTACAGCATATTTGCTGCGGTTGCCATCATGTGGGTCATACCCGATCGCCGAATTATCGACGAACTTCGATCTGATCACTCATGAAGTTAAGCTCTCAATAGATTGTGCTGGCTAGCACTTCCTGCATACAGGGCTATTTTCCTACAACTTATCTTATGATTATCCAATGACAATTTCGATGGATCGAATGCTTGCTCATATGGCTTGGGCAAATCAGAAAACAATTGCCCACCTCCAAACTCTTCCTGAAGAATCACTCAGCGCATTTGCAACAAATCCTGAATGGTTTGTGGCTGAAATAGTTCACCATATTGTTGACTCTGCTGACCATTATGCCTTTCGAATTAGCGGAATTCCTGCACTAACTAAACCTGGTGACCCCTGTATTGACGATATAAATCAAATATCTGATTTTGCCCGTCTAGCTGAGCAATCAGCGATAGTGGATGCCGCGCTCTTGGGTTGTGTAAAGCTTGATGACATCCAGATCGAGTTTAAGAATTATTCAGGAAATCAAGTAAAGAGATGGAGATCAACCATCTTGTCACAAGCAATCCATCATGCGACCGAACATCGTGCCCAGATAGCTTCTGCCTTGGAAGCAAAGGGATTCAAGGCGATGGACCTTGACGAGTTAGATTTATGGGCGCATGAAATTGAAACAGGTTCAGTACAGCATTGAATCACTTCAAATCTCACTTCTGAAGCGAATATGAAATACTTGTGTGCATGACTACAGTCTTACTAACAGGTGCAAGTGGATATATCGGCAAGCACATCACGCTTCAGCTTCTCAATCAAGGCTATGTTGTGCGAGCTTCAGTGCGTAGCCTCTCTAAATCTTCAGAAGTTATAGCTGCGGTCTCACCCCATCTACTAGATTCGTCCAATCTTGCCTCACGGCTGAGTTTCATCGAACTCGATTTGGAAAAGGACGCTGGCTGGGACGTCGCACTCAATGGAGTTGATGTTTTGATGCATACAGCTTCACCTTTCCCGCTTATTTCACCAAAAGATGAAAATGAACTAATACGGCCAGCAGTTGAAGGAACTCTGCGTGCACTAGGTGCAGCCAAAAGCGCGGGGGTTAAGCGTGTAATTTTGACATCATCAGTTGCATCGATTTATGGCCGTGAATTACCGGAAGGTGTCACGGCATATGACGAAACGATGTGGACCGACGTCAACCATCCCATAGGTAATGGCGCTTACACAAAATCAAAAACTTTAGCCGAAAAAGCTGCATGGGAGTTCATTGGTAACGATGCTGCCGAAATCACTCTAACTACGATTAATCCAGTGCTGGTCATTGGCGCACCACTTGATCGAAATTTTGGGTCATCAATTTCTTTGGTTGAAAGAGTCCTTAAAGGTAAAGACCCCATGTTGCCAGATTTGAAATTCGCACTTGTCGATGTACGGGATGTCGCGCAAATGCATGTTGAGGCTATTGCTAATGACTCAACAAAAGGTCAGAGAATCCTTGCCTCTGCTGGAACAAAGTCTTTTATCGAGATTGCAAAGTTGCTCAAAGCAACGTATCCAAAAAGCAAAGTTAAGACAGGCAAAGCGCCAACGTTTTTAATTCGCGTTCTCTCGCTTTTTGATGGATCAATTAAATCTATTCTTCCCCAACTCGGTAAGCCAATGAATGTAAATGCTTCAAAGGCCCACCGATTATTGGGAATTAGCTTTATTCCAGTAGAACTCTCCCTCAAGGAGTCAGCGGACTTCCTCATTAAGAATGGATTTATTAAGGGCTAATCCGAACTTCAATGAGCGTCCTAATAATTAACGCTTGAGTTGTAGGAAAGTAGTAACGCAAGCAATAATGAAGATACCCAGTGCTGCGCCGAAATCTGCAACTTTATGCTTGCGTGAAAAGTGTGTATATAGAGCCCCTGCGAAATAAAGCGCGAGGCAAGCAGATGCCAAAACTCCGATTGATGGAGCCCAAATTCCAACGATAATTCCAAGGCCTCCAGCAATTTCCAAAAAAGCAAGCATTGGGATTTGATGAGTCTGAACTCCGACTTTACCCATCGCCGTCATTACATCCGGAACTTTCTTAAGTTTAGAAACGGCTGATCCAATTGCTGCGAATGCTAGAAGGGCTCCGAAGATAACAAGTGCGATTTTCATTTATTGGGATACTTTCTTGTTGATTGGGTGATGGTCTCTCATGTGTGCAGCGATTGCATCTGAGATTTCGATAAGTGCTTCTTTTTGCTGCTTAGTAAGGATTTCACTGAAGCAGTGATTAATTTCTTTTGATTGCAACGGGATAGCAGATTCTGCAATCTTGCGTCCCTTAGTAGTGATACTTACATCGAAACATCGAGAGTCCTCGATATTCTTGCTTTTCTTCACCAAACCATGCTCATCCATGCGTGTGATTTGGTGAGACATTCGACTTATTTCCCAGCCTAGGCTGCTTGCAAGGCGATTGAGGTTTACTGAAGGAGCTGTGATTTCAGAGAGCGCTACCAGGACTACATATTCTGCGCCAGTGATTCCGGAGTGATTAGTGATCTGGCGGCCAAGGTGTGGAAGCAAACTTGTGCCGATTTTGTGAAAAGCCCGCCACGCTTTGGAATCAAGTTCCTTCATTCCCTTTTGTGCCATGGAGCAATTAAATCATGTATAGTTGACATGTCAAGTTAATTGTATCTTTAGGAAAGCGGGTTAATTGTGAAAAGCTTTATGGTCGTGGCAACATTTAAAGAAGGAGTCACACCCGAAGATATTCGCCCGTTGATTCCAGAAGAACAAAAGCAGGCGAAATTACTTGAAGACCAAGGCTTGATTGGAAGCATAAAAGTTGCGATGCCCAAAAAAACAGTTTTTATCGAAGCATTTGGAAGTGATCAAGAAAGCGTTCTGCACAGTATTGAAACACTGCCTTTGGCAAAACTTTGGAATATTGAACTATTTGAAACTACGCCACCGGCTGGTTCAGCCTTTTAATTTAGGATTTCAATTAGTGCTCTTAACGCCTTTTACAGTCAAATAGACTCCTAACGAAAGTTCCCATGCAGCAATAGGCAATCCTGCTACAGCGGCGATTGATGACATCTGATCAAATATTCCAAAGTAAGTTCCTAGAGCGGAAGCAAAAAGCATAGGAGCACCGATGATTCCCAATAATGGGATTAACTTTGGAACTAGTTTTCCTTTGAAAAGGAGTAACCCAAGTAATAACCCATTAATTGCGGGTACAAGTCCCGGACCAAGTAAGAAAGTCCAATTACGGACTTTAAGCAATCCGCTGCCTACAAGTTCAAGAGTTGAAGTATCCGTTGTTGGGCTGGCCAAATAATCAGCTCTTAATGAAACTATTGCCAGAAGGCTGACAACACCAATGAGAATAATCGCCGCCTCAAACAGGCGAGATGCAATGAATCCAATTGCTAAAGATAAATTCACTTTTCGAACTATTGGAAATATTGCTACTGCCGAGCCAACACAGGCAATTGCGTTGAAAACGTCAAGTAATGAGCCCCACAGCACTGAATTAGCAGAACCTTGGCCAGTAATGAAACTACTGTTGTGCAAAACCGGATCCAAGAGAAATACAGCTGGGATGGATGTAATAAAAGTAATTAAGTAGAAAATTCCAGTAATCCGCGCATTTTTCACTGTTGAACCCCTTAAGTTATCTGGGGAGCCTACAGGCGAAAAGCAGATTTCCTGCTCGCATCAATGAGAAATTGACCCATTCTTATTTTATACTTTGCATTATGGCTAAGAAATATATGATTTTCGTGATTGATGATCTCTCAGGACTAGGGGCGCCTGAAGAGATGAAAGCAATTGATGCTTTTAACGACCAACTCAGAGCAGATCATCAATGGATTTTTGCATGGGGACTAGAGAAGCCTGAAACCGCAACTGTCATAGATAATCGAAATGGTGCGAATTTAAGTTCCGGTAAGCCTTTCTTTGATGTTCAAGAAAACTTCAGTGGTTTCTGGTTAATTGAGGCCGATAGTCCTGAGACTGCGCAAAGTTTGGCATTTCAGGCTTCAAAGGCTTGCAATAGAAAAGTAGAACTGCGACCACTTCATTAGATTTCTGAATTTGGCCGGTATGGTTGTGTTTACTTCAAAAGTTTCTTAGCTGATGGAGTTAGCGAGTAATAAGCCCATTTTCCCCTTTGGGATCTCGCCAATAATCCTGAATCAACCAGTAGTTTTAAGTGATGACTAACCGTGCTTTGAGCCAACCCAGTTTGGGGAGTTAAATCACAAACGCACGCTTCTGCTTTTTCACTCGATGCCACGGCCATCATCAATCCAAGTCGAGTTTCATCTCCAAGGGCCTTAAATTGCTCGGCGAGGGTCGAGAGTGTCTTAGGTGATTTAGTGAGGTTTAGAGCTTTGGCCATGGGACAACTATACATTGACATTCTTCGATATGTCCTTTAATCTTTATATCGAAGATAATCGATGGGACAATATATGGCTGAAGAACTCAAAATCATTGATGTAAGTAGCTTGGCTTGCTGCACGCCGAGTCCTATAGCTGAAGAGTCGGCCTGCTGTACGCCAACTGCGCAAACTCAATCAGGTTTGTCTCTTTGGAAATCAACAGCAATTTTCCTCGGATTGATTGCTTCTTTTGCTGTTTCTGATTATTGGTTTGGTTCATTCCTGAAGTCGCACATATCTGGTTTTGGAAGTGCGGCTACAGATTCGATCTCCTTTTTTATATCTCACTCCATTGGGCTTTTGAGCCTTCTTGCGGCAATTACAACTGCCGCAGTATTTCTTCGTTCATATATTGATGCCGATAAAGTCCGCAAACACATGGAAAAAGTCAGCTCAATCAGGGGTCATGGAATAGCAGCAGGAATCGGAATGGCAACTCCATTTTGTTCATGCAGTGCTGTTCCAGTTTTTACCGGTTTCATTCGCGGGGGAGTTCCGGTAAGCCAAGCGATTTCCTTTTTAGTTGCTAGCCCGCTCGTCAATGAAATCGCAGTAATCATGCTCGCAACAACTGTGGGTTGGGGAATTGCCGGCGCATATGCAGGAATGGGATTTGCAATTGCAGTTGGCGCAGGAATTGCACTTCGTAAGTTCGCAAAGCCATCTTTGACTGAAGTCACTCAAGTGAAAAGCCTCAACTTGATTGATTCTCAAGGAAACGTCATTAAGCCATCTCTTCAAAAACGGGCCAATGCAGCTTTGTTAGAAGCTCGCGATACCGTGAAAACAACCTTTGTTTATATTCTTATCGGTGTTGGTGTCGGTTCCTTGATCCATGGTTGGGTTCCAACTTCAGCAATTCAAACAATTGCTTCATGGGGGCCAGTCGCAGGAGTTCTTGCTGCAACAGCAATTGGAGTTCCGCTGTATTCAGGCATTGCCACAGTTATTCCGATAATTACAGCACTTTCCGAAAAGGGAATGCCAATGGGTACCCTCTTAGCTTTTGCTATGAGCGTTACTGCCCTTTCATTCCCTGAGGCGATGTTGCTTCGAAAGGTAATGAAGCCGAACTTGCTAGCCGCCTACTTTGCCACTGTCTCGTTGGGCATAATCTTGGTCGGTGTCACTTTCAATATTCTGCTCTAAGATTTTTTGAGAAGCCAGACACCTTGAGTAGCTGTTTTGGATTTAATAGTTACAAGCTGCCCGGAAGCCTCTTGGCCATAAAGGTTTTTTGAAACCGCGTATCCAAAAGGTGCTAAATCAATAGATGCAGAGATGCCGCCGCGTGAAATCAGTACAAGGATTGACTCTTTTGCTGATTCGCGAAGATATGCGATGTAATCATTTTCGATTGCAATCCAACGTAAGCCACCGTCTATGAGCGCTTTTCGAGATTTGCGCAGAGATACAAGTTTCTTTACTTCAGCCAGAAACTGCGTATCCCATTCAGTTTTATCTGCCCAATTGATTGTGCGTCGTGCATCTTCACCCCAAGAACCTTCAAGGCCAATTTCATCACCGGCAAATATCGAAGGCACTCCTGGATAAGTCATCATCATTGTCATTGCAGCAATATGTGCATTCTTATCACCCAATACAACAGTACGAAAACGCGCAGTGTCATGAGAATCAAGTAAGAGCATGCTTGCAGTCAAAGATCGCCAAGGAATAGATGAGTTAAATTCCTGAATCGAAGCCACAAGTTGTCCGCCATTTATCTTTGGCATTACAAAGGGCAAACCCTGGAAGCCACCTGTAATTGCTGGATTCTTATTTATCCAGTTCCAGAATGGGCGCATGAAACCCTGATAATTCATAGCCCCTTGCCATCCAAGACCGTTTAAATCGCTGGCCTTGAAATCTCCATTTTCGGCAACTAACCAAGTATCAGGGTTGACTTCATGCATGGCATTTCGAATACCTTGCATGACCTCATCATGGAAATCATCTTTGCCTTGCACCCCGGTCATATTTCCAACATCGATTCGCCAACCGGCCATACCAAACTTAGGTGAAATCCACTTTTTAACAATTGAATTCTTGGCACCGTACATAACCTGGCGCAAGGATTTAGATGCGTAGTTCAATTTTGGCAATGATTCAAGACCAAACCAACCTACATAGCCCCACTTAATACTTTTATCCCAATAGAAGTAGGAGCGCTCTTTTGAACTCTTGTCTTTCTTAGCTTTTGCTAGCCACTCATGACCGACTCCGCAGTGATTAGATGTTAAATCCCCAAGAATGCGGATCTG
>JBAXIC010000034.1:0-13553 GCA_037138575.1 Actinomycetes bacterium | reverse complement strand
GCAAGCTTGGGATCCCAGGCGAGGAACTTCGCGGAAGTCTTTCTGCAGCTGATTTTGTCCCTTGGTATAACGGACATCCTGATTATGTGGATGTCGATGTTCCACTTGATGGAAAAGTTGCCGTCATTATCGGTGCTGGAAATGTTGCAATGGATTGCGGACGTATCTTGGCAATCAATCCAGAAGAGTTGGATTCAACTGATACTGCCCCGCACGCACTCGCTGCTTTACACAAGAGTTCCATTCGAGAAGTGCACATTGCCGCGCGCCGCGGTGCCGAACATGCAGCATTCACCGCCCCAGAACTTCGCGACCTTCCAAAGCTTGAACATACCGACGTGCATCTAAACGCAGATGAAGTAGCGCAAGCACTTGCCCGCGCCAGCGCACTTGGAGAACCAGAAAAAGAAGTCCGCAACAATCTTGAAGCAATGCGAATTATTGCTGAAAACCCTCTTGCTGGACGCGATCGTTCTCTTCACCTCCAATTCTTACTTGCTCCCAAGGAGATTGTTGGAAGCGAACGGGTTGAGGGAATTACATTTTCAATTAACCGCGTCGATGGTGAGAAAGTTGTTGACACCGGTGAAACTCTCACCATTAGTTGCCAACTAGTTATCAGCGCTATTGGCTACACAGCGCAGCCACTTGCAAGCGTTCCAGAAGATAAAGGCAAGATTAAGAACATCGATGGTCGAGTTGAAGGCAATATGTATGTAGTCGGCTGGGCAAAGCGCGGACCATCTGGAGTCGTAGGCACCAACAAGAGTGATGCGGCAGATGTTATAAAACTTTTGATAGAGGATTTAAGCGCACCTAAGAACTCACAAGGTGTAGAGGACTTACTTCCAGCGGGTCATGTAGTGGTTGATCAAAAGAAATGGCTACGCATTAATGCCTCTGAAATCGCTGCCGGCGAAGCCCTTGGTAAGCCTCGTTTAAAGGAAGTTTCACGCGAAAAATTGCTGAGTTTGGGCGAGGCATAACAAGCCGGTAGTATTCGGTCTGCTTCACCCAGCGCCACAAGCGCTTGTAGCTCAACGGATAGAGCATCTGACTACGGATCAGAAGGTTAGGGGTTCGAATCCCTTCAAGCGCACTCTGAGTTTAAAATTACAAACTTTCTAAAGCGCTTCGCAATTCTGTAGTTATTGCACGATGCCGAGCCATGCCGTCGCTAACCATTGGAATCCAATTAGTTACGTAGCCAAACCCGATTCTGTAATTTAGATCAGCGAAGCCTTGCTGTCCTCCAAGCCCATCATGACCAAATGTTTTGTCACTCAGGACGGGGGAATGAGTTGGGTTTGCCACGATAAAACCAAGGGAATGAATGGGGTATGGCTCCGGGTCGCCAAAAATGTTGGGGCCAGGGTTAGGGCGTGAAATAGCTTTCTCGACAGTTTGATCTTTAAGAAGTCGTATCCCATCGGTCTCGTGCACGAGGGATGAATAAATCTTTGCAATCGATCGAGCGTTGGATATTCCTCCGGCACCTGCATGCTCGATTGCATGCACTCGAGGATCGTTATACCCACCAATAAATGCATCTACGTGCCCGGTGAAAGCTTTACCGTAGGACATAGCCCGCTTATTCCAGTAGCCCGGTGATTCAAATTCAAAGACCGTGTCAATGGGTGCGTTATCGCTCTTAAGAAATGCAATCTCATTTTCAATCTCATTAGGAGTTCCAAAATAAGCCTCAATATTAAGAGGGCTAGTTATCTCAGTTTGGAGGAATTCATTAACTCGCATACCGGTAACGTTGTAGATAATTTTTCCAAGGAGCTGGCCGATGGTTCCAGCGTGGTAAAGATATCCTTGATCGGGTTCCCAAATCGGTTCTTGTCTAGCGAGTGCTTCTTCAACAGGAATCACTAATTCCAAATCTTCCAACGTTAAGTCTTCGCGAACAGCACTGAGTCCTGAACGGTGTCGCATAATCATTGCAACGGTTATCTGGCTCTTCCCATTTTGGGCAAATTCTGGCCAATATTTTGCAACCTTTTCGTCGGGATCGAGTAATCCCTGCTCAATCAATCTATGGCAGAGAATTGCCAAAATGCCTTTAGAAGTAGAGAAAATTATCGACTTGGTTTCTTTACTCCATGGGATGTTTGGCCTGGATTCACCGGCCCAGATATCTATTACGGGTGCGCCATCTTTGTATATGGCCAGACTTGCACCGCCGTGCGGTTGCTCATTTGTCAGCTGAAAAAATTTATCTGCGACATTGGAAAATCTAGAGTCTATGTGCACGCAGAAAGCCTATCTGAGGAAGAAACATGTGGTTAACAAACTTTCCTGATGCTGAATGTAAATTACTGAGTAAGTTCTTTAAGTCCACTTACTAGGCGATCAACATCTTGCCTTGTGCTGTAAGGAGCGAGTCCCGCACGCACGGCGCCAGTATCGCCGAGTCCCAGTGCGCGTGAGACTTCGAGAGCATAAAAGTTTCCAGCAGGAGCGTTAATTTTTAGTCCTGCTAAATGCTTATAAACATCAGCGCCTGCAACACCCTTGAGATTGAAATAAAGGGTGGGTGTTCGATTTTTAGCGTGTCCATACAAAGTGATTCCAGGAATAGCTTTAACTTCTGATTCCATATATGCGAAAAGCTCTTCCTCATATTTTTCTGCTGCAACCATTGAGTTAACAATTCGCTGGCGCCGATTGCCGGTTCCTTCAACCAAGTTTGCGATGAAATCGATTGTGGCAGTACAACCTGCCATGAGTTCGTAGGGAAGTGTTCCGAATTCAAAACGCTCGGGGACTGCGTTTGTTGAAGGTAGCAACTTGTCATTGTTTAAAGTTTTGAGAAGTTCGGGGCTTGCTGCGATTGCTGAGCAATGTGGACCAAATATTTTATAAAAAGAGAATCCGAAGAAGTCAGCGCCCATGGCCTGAATATCAATTGGAGTGTGAGGGGTTAAGTGAACGCCATCTACAAAAAGCAGTGCTTTAGTTTTATGTACTTCTTTAGCTATGGCCGGAATGTCGGGCCTTGTGCCTAGAGTATTTCCAGCACCAGTTACCGCAACAAGGCGGGTCTTTTCATTCAGCAATTCAGAAATCTTTGATGTGGGTAATTCACCTGTAGCTGTATCAAACTCGGCCCAGCGAACAACGGCTCCGACTGCTTCGGCCGCTTGCACCCACGGGCGAATATTTGAGTCATGATCAAGTTTTGTCACAATAATTTCATCGCCGGGCTTCCAGCTCTTAGCCAGTGTTCTTGAAAAGTCATAAGTGATATGAGTCCAACTACGGCCATACACAACACCAGCTGGATCTGCATTCAAAAGATCTGCGACTGCCTGGCGAAAATTCGAAACGATTTCATCTGCGTTCTGCTCAGAGAGCGTGATGGTATTTCGATTCGAAATAGGCTTTGTAATCGCTTCAGAAATTGCACGCCCGACCTGTGTTGGAACCTGACTTCCTCCGGGGCCATCAAAGAAAGCTAATCCAGAAGTTAAGGCAGGAAAATCAGCACGGATTTTTTCGATGTTATAGGCCATGCGCTCAATAGTAGTCGTGCCGCTAAAATTTTGGAAGGGTTTTATTTCGGCTGACAAGTTAAAAGCTCGAAATCCATTAAGCGGTGATTGCTTTACTTACGTTTTTGACGAGGTGGTTCAAGTAATTGACGAGCAATCTCTGAATCAGTGATCAAAACATTAATCCAACTACCTTCAACTGCTGCGCGGATTGCAGCGAGTTTTTTAGCGCCACCGGCTACACCAATACGACGAGGAATTTGCTTCATTGTTTTAGCATCCATTGAAATAACACGTTCTTCAATTTCAGGGCTCATCACATTGCCTTCACCATTAAAATAACGTAGACAAATTTCGCCAACAGCACCTGCTTTTGCAAGCTCCTGCTCCTCAGATTTTTCTAGTGCGTTACCTGATGCTGCAAGCAACGGTGACGCCGGAAAGGTTCCAACTCCTACTAAAAGTGTGGTGACGCGCCCCCATGCTTCAATAGTTGCACGTACGGCAGGGTCGCTAAGGAAAGCTTTTTTTACTTCTTTCGATGATGCAACGCCTGGGGCTGCCATATAAAAAGGAGTGGCCGATGTGAGTTCGGCCAGATGGGAAGTTAATCGTGAAGCCTGAATTTGCGCTTGTGGAGAACCCACGCCACCAATTAATTGCACGACTTCATTAACAACTTTTCTTGGCCGAGATCTCATGGCCTCTACAGTCGCCAGCAAAGTGGTGGACCAGGAAGAAATACCTACGTGATCACTAGCGACCAATGTTGTTTCCAAATATGTTGCAGCTGCCGATCCTAAAGAAGCGACAAGGCTCGCCCCTTCGATATTCTCTACCACTACTACTTCTTGGAGTTTAAATTTTTGTTCCAACGCTTTTTCTAAACCGACGTAAATTCCAAAAGGTTGCACAACGGTTGTTCTAACGATGCCTTCACCTTCGGCGGCTTTGAGATATCGAGATACTCGGGCTTGGGAGAGGTTAAGTTTCTTAGAGATATCAGCCTGGCCCATTCCTTCTTCGTGATACAGAACAGCAATTTTGGTGATTAACCTGAGCTGTTCTGAGCTCCACGTGGAAAGGCGCTCGCCCTCATTTTCAACTCTCATCCCGTTAGTTTGCCGGGTAATGAATAATCATT
The DNA here is from genome assembly GCA_037138575.1 of Actinomycetes bacterium. GTDB lineage: Bacteria > Actinomycetota > Actinomycetes > Nanopelagicales > Nanopelagicaceae > Planktophila. The sequence continues at coordinate 8,909 of JBAXIC010000034.1, read as the reverse complement.
CAATAGCGAATGGAATGGCTTTGGAGGTCCGAGCACTTGGGATGAGCGTAAATTACCGAATTCCTTGGCGTTGATTGAATCAATATTCATAGGCGAATGAATGAATACAGATTCAGTCTGCACAAATCGTTATCGAATTTGGAGACTTTTTTCTTGATTGGGGCCTTACTTACACCTAACTTTCACTCCACGGGAAGGCAGCGAGTTCATCCATTGACTGTCCGGCTCGCTCTAAAGCTAAAAGGGAGAAATATGAACGTACTGACACGCAAAGGGTTGGTTGCTCTCACCGCGGGCGCACTTGCTCTTACAACAATTGGGGCAGCTACTGCCTCACATGCAGCAACAGCTGCAAAGGGATCTTGCGCAGTTTCTGGCGCAGCTTTCAGCACAGATGATGCTGTCGGCGGAGTTCAGTTCGCTGACCTCACAAAGACACTTGGTGCACAGCCAAAGCCTAAGAAGGGCACAAAGCTTGGCTCACTCATGAAGTTCTTGGGTAACCAATATTGGATCGATCTAGCCGCTGGTCAAAAGACTCGTGCAGCTAAGTACGGAATCACAGTTGATGTGCAAGCAGCAGCTTCTGAATCCGATCAAATCGGCCAACTTAACTCAATGCAGACAATGCTTCTTAAGGGATACACAGGCTTCCTAGTATCACCACAGACAAACACAAACCTCTGCCCAGCTGTTGAAAAGGCTGAGTCACGTGGCAAGTTAGTTCTAAACGTTAATGATGGCGTTCTCCCAGGTGCTAAGAACTGGGTTGGACCAAACCAGATTTCAAACGGCGTTCTCGCTGCTGAATACTTCATCAAGAACCTCCCTGCAGGTTCTGAAGTTGCGAATATCCAAGGACAGGTTGGCGCATATGCAGCCATCCAACGCACCAAGGGCTTCGTAGATACAGCTAAAAAGGGCGGCCTTAACGTAGTTGCTGTTCAACCAGGTAACTGGGATGTAACAACAGCTCAAAACGCTGCAACAGATATCTTGAAGGCACATCCAAACTTGAAGGCTTTCTATGCTGACAATGATGGAATGGCTCTCGGAGTTGTTACAGCTGTAGGTAATGCTGGTCTTAAGGGCAAGGTAATGATCATTGGTACCGACGGTATCGGCGATGCATACAAGGCAATCAAGGCAGGCGACCTAACAGGAACTGTGGATTCATATCCAAACCTCACAGGTCAGGTTGCAGTAGACGTAGCACTTCGTCTTCTTGCGGGCCAGAAGGTCCCACGTGCCGTATACACACCAGTTGCATTAATTACAGCAGCTAACGTAAACGCACCAGCTCCAAAGCTCTAAAGAAAGACTAAAAAGAAGCAAAGTTGCAGTGCTGACCGCTCAGCACTGCAACTTAGCTTTTAGCTTTATTAGAATGAGTTGTCCGCAATACAGGGTTTGCAATTGAAATAAGAAAAGAGCACATGATGTCCATGATGTCGACGAGCACGCAAGGAGCTAAAGGCCTTCAAGGTTTAAAGCAACGACTCAATGCTCGCATCATCGGAGTTATCGCCGCCCTAGTACTTACATTTATAGTATTTACGATTTTGGAACCACAATTTATCAGCGTAGATAATCTCCTGGAAATTGGTGTTCAATCCACAATTATTGCATTTGTCGCTCTCGGACTTACTTTCGTCATCGTTACTGGGGGAATCGATATTTCTGTCGGATCAATCGTCGGACTTACTTCGGTTATTTGCGCCACCAATCTTGCTCACTGGGGCACCTTCATCACAATTATTGCAGCAATCTTAATTGGCTCACTTCTCGGGGCATTCAATGGAGCAGTATCAGCTATCTTCAATCTGCAATCTTTTGTCGTAACCCTTGCAACACTTAATCTTTTCCGAGGCATCGCATTCCTTTATACACAAGGACGCCCTATTTATAATCTGGACCCAGGCTTTCGCGAATTTTTCAGCGCTGACTTTGGTCCTATTCCAAAACCTATTATTTTTCTTTTAGCGTTCACAATAATTTGTTTTTTGATTCTCAATCGCACACGCATGGGTTTGCACCTCAAAGCCCTTGGTACTAATGCTGATGCCGCACGACGCAGCGGTGTAAATACTCGACGAAGCCAAATCACGGCCTTCGTTCTTGGTGGCGCATTCTGCGGGATTGCTTCATTAATGCTTATGAGCCGAATCGGTGCAGCGGAACCAATTTCAGGTACAGGCTTTGAGCTTCAAGCGATTGCAGCCGTCGTCGTTGGCGGAACAAGTCTTATGGGTGGCAGAGGTTCAATCGTTGGAACAGTACTTGGTGCAATCCTCCTAGGCTCTATCGCCGTAGGTCTCACACTTCACAATGTGAATGCATTCGTACAACTAGTTGTTACCGGGGTTATCGTCCTTGGTGCAGTACTCACAGATAGATTCGCAACTAGATCAAAGGTAGGCCGCTAATGGTAACCAGAAGCTTCTCAACTCGTCTCAATTCCTTTGGAATTGGGTTAGGGAAGAAATATCCTGACGAAAGCTGGACAACAGTCAAGCTCATCGCAGAGGCAGCAAAGGTTAAGGGGCTTACTTCACTCGAGCTTAACTATCCCGAGCATTTTGTAAAGAATTCAGTTGAAGAGGTAAAGGCAGCGCTTGCTGCAACGCATCTCAATGTAAAAGCTATCCAACTTCGTTGGCCTGCACCAAAATTTTCAAATGGTGGGTTTGCAAATACAGATGAATCGATCCGTCGCGCAGCTATTGATACAGTCAAAGAAGCAAGCAAGGTCGCGCGTGATTTTGGCGTCGATCACGTACTTCTCTGGCCCGCTCACGATGGATATGAGTACCCACTTCAAATGGACTATGTAAAAAGCTGGAATGCTTTTCGTGACGCACTAATAGAACTTGCAGATGAAAATCCAGATATTCGTTACTCCATCGAATTCAAACCGGCAGAACCTCGTGGGCGCACACTGCTCAATACAACAGGAGCCGTGCTCAAGATGCTTTCTGATGTAGATCGCAAGAATGTCGGCGTTACTCTGGACTTTGGGCATCTATTGATGGCTGGTGAAAATCCTGCACAATCTGCCGCGATGTGTCTTAAAGATGGCAAGATGTTTGGTTTGCAACTCAACGATTCTCATGGCGCAGCCGATGACGGACTACTGGTCGGCTCGATTCATCTGTCTGAAACAATTGAGCTTGCGTACTACCTCGTTCGTGAAAAATACGAAGGTACTTTTTACTTTGACACAGATCCAGTGCGCGAAAACCCTGTTCGTGAGTGCGAGATGAATATCGAGCGCATGAAGCATGTTCTAGCTAAGGCAGAAAAGCTTGCAAAGTTCACTCCAACTGGAGATGCTTTGGCATCGTCACAGTTGCTCTGGGAGGCAAGTGTTGGATCCTAAGATTGACCCTCAATCTGATTCCGCAATTCTTGTTGTGGGATCGATTAATGCTGACCTGATTGCTTACGTAGACAATTCAAAACGAATAGGTAATTACGTTTTTGGCGATGATTTCAGATTTAATTTAGGCGGCAAGGGATTGAATCAGGCCGTAAACGTCGCGGCTGCAGGACACCATTCCATTTTGGTCGGTAGGGTAGGCAACGATGCATTTGGGCATGAAATTGTTCGCGAGCTTCAAGGAAAAAGCGTCAAGGTAAATCAAATAGTCCGTGACACCGTTGCACATACAGGAATCGGGCATGTTCGAGTAAACGAATCGGGTGAATATGACACCGTTGTTATAAACGGCGCCAATTCCTTTCTCAATAATAAGCAGATAGATGAAGTTGCGCTTCCAGAGAACAATGTCTCATTTGTCTTAATGAACTATGAAGTTCTTGCAAGTGTTGTCGCATACGCAGCGAAATCATTTCGCGCGCTAGGAGCGCAAACTATTGTGAACTTATCTCCCATTGCCGAAGGCGTGACGTACACCGTTTCGGATGCTGATTACTTGATTACAAACGATGAAGAAGCTCGAGCAGTTTTAAAAGTTGATCAAAAAGACGTTCTGATACTCGCTAAATTGCTACAGGCGCAAGGGGCGAAAAATGTTGTTATCACACGTGGATCTGAGGGGGTCATGGGTGTGAACTCGCGCGGAGAAAGTTTCGCGTTTGAGAGAGAACCAGTAACGGTGGAGAACACAATCGGCGCGGGAGATACCTTCCTTTCCATCTTTGCCGTTGCTCTCAATTCCGGTACAACCTTTGCTCAGGCACTGGAAGTAGCCAATTATGCTGCGGCACAAGTTTGCGCGAAGGCAGAATCTTTTCTGGACTCTGCAGACATAGACGTTGCAGCGAAAAAATTTAATCTTGGGATCTCTAGAAAGAAAAACAAAGAAGGAACGGAGCTACGCCATGACTAGTATGACTAATATGCCTAATAACATTATCGAAATTAAGGGCCTTGAGAAACACTTTGGCGGAGTACAAGCTCTTAAAGGCGTCGATATGCAGATCCCTCAAGGGCAAGTGACTGCAATCATCGGTGATAATGGGGCGGGTAAGTCCACACTTATTAAGTGCATTTCTGGAATCTATGAACTGAATCATGGAGAAATATTATTTGAAGGTCAACCTGTCAAAATCGGTTCGCCATTGGCTGCCCGACACCTGGGTATTGAGACGGTCTATCAGGATCTGGCTGTATTAGACACGCTGAGCGTTACTGAGAATCTATATCTATCGCGCGAAATTCGAAAAGGCATATGGCCCTTTCAACTTCTTAATAAAAAGAAGATGGCCCAAGGTGCGGCTGAAATGATGGATCGCGTCGGGAACAAGACAATTCTCATCGATAAAGAAATTGGATATATGTCGGGAGGCCAACGCCAAGCGGTCGCAATTAGCCGGGCAGTCGGATGGGGCGCAAAAGTAATTATTTTCGATGAACCAACAGCTGCTCTTGGAGTTAAAGAAAGCGCCGAAGTCGCTAACTTGATTCAGCGCCTGAAGGGTCAGGGAATTACAGTCATCATTATTAGTCATAACTTTGAAGAGGTTCTCGAACTTGCCGATTTGGTTTGGATTATGCGACAAGGCAAAGCAATTGCATCGCGCAAAGCTAGTGAAGTTTCTGGTCGTGATCTTGTAGCTCTTCTTACAGGTGCGGAATCCGCTTAATAATGTCTATCCTTAAAATCGGAGTAATCGGTACAGGGGTCATGGGCCGCGGTCACGCCGAATTTATTCGTGATCACATTCCTTCAGCACGAGTCGTTGCAATTTCTGATGTTGACCAATCTCGCATGGATTCCCTAGTTCAAGATCTTGGAGGGGATGTTTCAACATTTACATCTCCGGAAGAGATGATTAAATCCGTTGGACTAGATGCACTTATCATCGCCTCACCTGACGGACTACATGTTGCCCATTTGCGTTTAGCAATGGCCGCGAACCTCCCAACTCTTTGCGAAAAACCAATTGCCACAAACCTTGAAGATGCGAGAGCTATTGCAGGAGAAATAGCAATTTTTGAAAGTAAACTCGGGAAGCGGTCGATTCATTTTGGTTTTATGCGTCGGTTCGATCCGTCCTATATTGAACTGAAGTCGATGATAGGTTCAGGTGCATACGGGCAAGCGCTATTTGTTCGGACAATCACAAGAAACGTGTCTTCCATCGGCATCACAACAGAGGGCTTGTATACAAATATTGCCGTGCATGACTTTGATATCTGGCGTTGGATGCTCAACGATGAATGGGCTTCTGTATCAAGTCACTATCCAAAACCTTCATCACTTTCACCAGCTGGACTTATTGATCCTCTGGTTTTTAGTGCCAAGTTGTTGGGTGGCGTTTTGGTCGTTGGGGATATTGTTGCGAATAATAATTATGGGTATGACCTGCGTACGGAGGTTGTATGTGAAAAGGGTTCTCTGGAGATTGGGATTTTCGGAGATGTTATTAAGCGCGCCAATCATGTTGCGGAAGTTGCGATAGGTGGGCCAATGGTCAAAAACTGGATTCCACGCTTCGAAGATGCCTATATCGCAGAATTAAAAGCATGGGTTGAATCAGTAACGACTGGGAACGCTCATTCAGATTTGGCTGCGTCAGATGATGCTCTGGCGGCGACAGAGGCTTGTTTTCTAGCCTTAAAATCTATTAATTAAATTAGCCGCCGATTGTTGGCAAGAAGTATTTGCCGTACTTGAAGAAAATTGCGATCAAGATTATTGAATAAACAGCAGCAACAATTACATGATCCCAACCACGATTGAGGAAATTATCAATCTTTGCTTGTCGCTCCGGGGAGGCGTTCCAGGCATTCTCTCTTAAATTAATGCGAAGCATCGTTGAAAAGACAGTCACGGTAGAGATAGTGACAACTAAACACCATGGGCAAAAAGCTTTGATAACAAAGAATGATTGAGATAACAACCAAAAGGCAAATGCCAGTCCAAATCCATAAACTAAAAGCGCTGCTTTGAGGAACCATTTTGGAAACATAACAAGGCCAAGACCTGCGACTGCAATCGAAATTACAACTGGTTCACAGATCAAGCCAATAAATGAATTTGGGAATCCAAGAAGAGTTGATTGCCAGGATCTTGCTACTTTGCCACAAGAGACAATCGCATTTACGTCGCATGAAAGCTTTGTCGCTGCATTTTTTGCAATCGCAATCGCATCAACCGACAGAACTAGTGATGCTCCAAGGCTGGCCAGAGAAGAGATCAACATGAAGATGTAGATCTTGCGGTAACTACGCGCTCTTTCGATCGCGGATAACTCTGTCATTCCTAAAGTCTACCCGAGCGGCTAAGGGCTAACTCTGCGGCGGGTTTAATCCCCGAGGTGATGACGAGGTCCAGATATTCTGCAATTCTTGAGGTGAACCCACTGAATGACGCTAGCTCTGGGCTAAAAATATTACCTTTGCTAAATAGAAGGTCAACCATTTCAGTTCCGTTGGAGGCGCGAGCAGCAAATTCTAGAAGTCGGTTTTGAGCAGGATCCTTCATTGCTCGTGCATGTGGTCCAGGTTCAAATCCATTGATAGGCGCAATGCATACAAGTTTCATTTCAAACTTCCGACCCATTCACGCAGGACGATACGAGATTAAAGCTAGAGAGTGCGTCTGGTGCCAACTACGGCAGTGCACTTGTCTATTCAGGATCACAAACCACAAGAATGCAAGTTTGTAATCTGGGTAGTTTCCCAAGCTCTTTCAATTTAGTACTAAGCGTTTCCGCAATTACGGGCGCGGGTTTTCAGCAACAGGTGGTAACGACGCCTTTTACTTTTACCTCAACTCCGACCCCGACTCCTATTCCGACCCCTATTCCTACCCCGACTCCTATTGTTACCCCGACTCCTATTGTTACCCCGACCCCGACCCCAACTTCCGTCAGCGGTTCACCTATTAGCAGCCTTCCGATACCGAACGCCCACTTCAGCACCAGCAACTTGTCCGGCTTACTCTGTTACTCAGACGCGTTCACTCAAGCGGGGATTGAAACATACAAAATTAAGGGAACGCACTGGACTGTTTCCAAGATTCTTCCTAATGAAACCACTGCTACGGTTATAGATACATTTGATTTTCCTTTTGTTGCCGAAAACGAAATCCCTTACACGAAGCTAAATGCCTTTGGAAAGCAAATGGTTGTAAAAGCAGATGGTTTCAACGCATATGCTTACATTCCTCGAGATCAAATCGCAGGGGCGACATATATTTGCCAGATAGCGATTCTGGCTGAGGCGGGATTGGGCAACTATTCAACTGTGCGAGAAGTCGCCACATTTGAAACCAAAAACTATGTAGCCGCTTCAAACCCAACCCCAAGTCCAACCACAAGTGCAATGGTGGCCTCGAGTCCACGACCGTCCACAACCCCAACAAAGAAGGTGGCCAAAAAGACCATCGTTTGCATTAAAGGGAAACTAGTCAAGAAAGTCACGGGAATAGCCCCGAAATGCCCTGTGGGGTACAAGGTGAAGTCCTAATGAAGGAGTATTTGGTTGCAGCGATCTACGGCTCTTTTGTTGGAGGAGTGATAGGGACAATCTATGCAACCAGAATGCAAGGCTTTCGAAAGAATACAAAATGGATGTCTACCGGTGATCTACCACTTCCCGAGCCCATAAAAATTTATGGCTTGAAAGAGAAAATTCTCGTGATTTTTGCATTTACAGTTTTGACAATAATTTTCTTTGAGGTACTCATCTTCATTCCATCCCCTTGGTGAATTGAAGAACTGACCCAGGAAGTTACTCGGTCATATTTGAGGTTCCGAAGCGAGATATATTCCGATTTTTGTAGTCGGTCTTCTACCCCGCCTGTTTTATCGAGGTTTCTCTCCCTAATTTGGTCGTATTTTGGTCGTAGGCGTCTTGGAATGAGTCGGAATAAGCAGGTACAACACGACACTAAACCGAGACTTTTGCCTTAAAAAGGAAAACACTAGAAACGCGTGGATACGCGTAGACCCTATCCTCAAGAAACTACGGATCAGAAGGTTAGGGGTTCGAATCCCTTCAAGCGCACTTACTAGATAAAAATAGCTTGTTAATTCCGGCTACTTTTTCTCAAGAAGAATTCCCATAACGTTAAAGTGAATAGAATCAAAGAGAATCCGAAGAGTAGGTCCTCAATGGGAGCGCCGGCCAAGCGACGTCCAATAATTTCACTTGGCGAATACATAACGATGTTCTTAGACGTTAGCCACCAATTTGTTAACAGTTGAAAAGGAAGTATCAAGCCATATGTCAACCAAAATATCCCTTTAGTGAGCATCTGAGTCCTGGTGAAGAAAAGATCACAAATCACTGCAACCATCACTGCGTCGAGAGCGATATCTGAATAAATCATTGTTGACTGCTTTCTGATTGCCAACCCGTGATTTTAAGTAAAGCTTTATATGTAATGATGGCCATTATTGGCACAAGTATGAAGAAAAGTATTTCTTCAATCGGC
>JBAXIC010000033.1:0-15343 GCA_037138575.1 Actinomycetes bacterium | reverse complement strand
GTAATACCTACGCCGCCGCCCACCAAAACCACATGTGGTCGAGTGCTTCGACCCGCGGTAAATGCACCATATGGGCCTTCAACAAATACTCGTGTACCCGGCTTAATAAAAGCTAATGAACGTGAATGATCACCTAAGTTCTTAACTGTAATGCGCATTAAATGTTCGGTAGGAGCTGCAGATAAAGAATAAGGATGAGACATCAACGCATGTCCACGTGCCAAGAAACGCCAGCCAAAGAACTGCCCGCCCTGTGCGCCAAGGCTCTGCAAGTTACGGCCTTTCATGATGACCGAGATAACACCAGGGCCTTCGACAACAACTTTTTCGACTCGCAAATTAATCTTTAGTGAACGCACAAGTGGAACACCAAAGCGCCAGTAAATAATTGAGAAGGCCATCAATACATATAGAGCTGTCCAATATGCACGGTTAAGCGGATGACCAATAAACATCTGACCATTAATCACTTGGTGCATAAATGATGCAGCAACGGCGATGTATGTATAGATATGAATAATCCACCAGGTCTCATAACTCATCTTTGCGCGTGCCTTTTTATACGACGTCACGCCAGCTAAAACCATTAATACAAAACCTGCCAGTGCAAACCACATCCACTCAAATTGATTAAGCATTCGCCATAGCTCTTTATAAAGTGGCACAGAATCTTGTCCAGCAAAAGACATAACAATAAATAACACATGCGCGCCGATTCCATACAACGACCACGGACCTAAGTTGCGGTGCCAAGTCACCAATCGATCATGCCCAACGCCTTTTTCAACCCAAGGAATTCGCGCGATTAAAAAGATTCCAACTATTGCTAAATATGTTCCGACCAATGCCGACAATCGCGAGAACGAAGCAATGGATGCATAGACAGAAGTGAAATCACTTTTGCGAACCGTGGTGAGCTGTAGAGCCAGGGTTAACCCAAGACCACCGCCGAGCAGCAGCGCCGCCCAGTCAGTGCCGGCCGATGAGTGCTTATAGATACGGGTTGGCTTAGTCATGAGCCTATTAGACCGCTTTTACCTGAGAACCGCCTGAGGTATCGCAGTGTGCCACCTCTTATTAAGGCTTTGTTCCGGCAATCCACATATTTCCAAGTGGAACAACAACCTTAATCTTGCTGAGCAATGTTCCCAACGAGCCATCAAGAACCTTCTTGCGAAAGGCACGTGAGATTGGAATTAAGTGAAGAATATAAGCCAATGAATAATGATTGTTATAGGCACCTGATCTGACTTCGGTAAAGCCGATTTTCTTAAACAGCTCTTCGCCAGATTTACGTGTGTATAGGTGCGTATGCTCAACATCGATGATGGGTGATCGCTCTCCCATTAAACGGGCCGACCATGAACGTTCATTATGAACTGCAACAATAAAGACACCACCAAAAGCTAACGCGTTATAGCAATCTTTTAGCGTTGTAACAGGATCAGTTAAGTGGTCAAGGGTATGAAACATTGTTCCGACTTCAAAAGAGCCATCGGTGAGAACGCCTGATTTCATCATGCTTGCAATCATGTGTGGCTTGATATCGGCACGAGCAGCATTAATCGCTTCTGTACTTGGTTCAACTCCGGCAACGGATGAGAATCCACCATCTTTGGCAGCTTCTAGGAAAAATCCATTTCCTCCGCCGACTTCAAAGATTGATTTTCTTAACTTCTTTGAGCCCAGAGCTTTCATTACTAAATTGAAATAAGTCTTCTTTAAACCATCAACTTCAGTTGAGTAATCAAAAGTAGATTCAACGTAGAGTTTTTCTAAATCAACATCTAGGACAGGATCAGAGCGAAGGAGTGTGCACTTATTGCATCGCACCCACTGATAGTGGCGACGATCTGGAAGTCTGCGTGCTGAAAAAATCTCAGTTGAAAAACTAGTCTCATCTACATTAGATGGGTATACCGGGACTGAATTTCCCAAAGTCTCACAGATAGGACACTTAGTTGCGATTTCCATTAACTCTTACTCCCTCGGTTATTTCTTAACTTTAACGGCAAAATGTCCAGCCCTGACACCGGGTGCATCCTGCTGGATGTAGGTGTTACACAGCGTCTTTCCTTCAAATTGGAAGAGATTGGCGCCTTCATCACTTACCACAATCACATCTGGGTTAATTTTGAAAATGTAGTCACATGAAGTTTGCGCAGTCTGTCGACTCATAAACAAGTCAAAAGGTGAGTTAAGGATTGACAGTGATTGAACGCCAGTTTCTTTTTCTACGTAATATGACGATGCGCCAAAGAAACCAATTGAAAGCTTGTTCTGCTTGGCATAGGCCGCAGCAATCTTTGCATCGGCCACCGAAGCTAATACAGTGGCTTTTGGCCAGCGGGGCGCCGTCTTGCCTTCATCAATTCGCTTCATCTCAACACTTGGATTTGGCGTTAATAGAAGCGTGGCAAAAGGAAGCGAAATAATAAGCAAAAGCGGAAGAAGCCAAGGGAAGTTACGCTCTTTGATTGATTTGGGTGAGAACAGGAAAGCTTTCTCCAGATTTCCAAATACCAAACTCTTTACTGGATCTTTGATCAAGATTCCAACAAATGCTGCCAAGGAGATGCTCAGAGGCAAGAACAAAACCTGCATCTGTCCTGATGCATATGAGCGGTTTAAGTAATATGTAAAACCGAAGAATGACCAAAGACCAAATGCAAAGCCAATAAGTGAGTTAAGTGAGTAATCACCAGATTCAGGTGTGCTCTTCTTTGATTTATAGAGATAGATTCCATGTACAACAACAAGTAAAACAATGAGTGGCAAAATGTAGAGAACTGGGCCAGGTGTTCGCATTCTTTCAGCGCCAAAACCAGAACCAAACTGACGGGCAAAGAATAAAAAGAATTTAAAGTTTACGCTCTTACCGGCAGCACCGGCGATAATTGGATAGAGAGCAAAGCCAGGTACGAATCCAATTAAGGCATACACAGTTGTTTTAATTTCCACGATTTTTGTTGAACCCGCGTAGGCAATCGTTAAGAATGCAGTAACAACGGCAGCGATTCCAAAATCTTGGGATTGCCAAGTAATGACTCCTGCAAGGAATCCAAAAATAAGAAACGCGATGGCACGCTTATTAGTTGAGCTAGACGAAGTTTTGCGCATTAAAAGAATAAGAAGTGCGATTAACGCTAAGCCTGGGAAAACTCGAATAGAAAGACCTGATAACAGCGCGGCAATTGAGCCTAGGTAACCTTCGCGAGTTGGAAATTGAGTCAATGCAGTAAATGGAACAACAAGACCAACTGCCAAAGCAATTGAGCGGCGATCGATGGCATTCCAAGCGATAAAGACGCCAAGAATTATTGTAATAAAACTCAAGAAAGTTAATGACATGAGCGCAAAATTTGAAATCTGCGCAGCATCCATGCCACCAACAAATGGTTTTAATAAGAAGCCATAAAAACTCTGATACTGAGGGATGAAATCCGAGTAAGGCCAATGGCCAACTAAAGGGGCCAACAGTTCATTAATTACATATTCGGAGTGATCAGCATCGATAACAGTTGCTGCACTCTGCCAAAAACTAGGGACTACCAATACAGCGTTTGCCAGAAAGAGCAGAGAAAGAAGAGCTTTAAAGGCGATATTTAATGATCGCCATTCAATAATTCTAAAGACAATCGGAGTTAATAGAAGCGCCACAATTAAGGTGTACGGACCAAAACCAAGCCAAAGTCTGTATGAAAGAACAACGCCATTAATTGGTGCGTGCTGTTCGACCCCGCCAATTCCGATTGCGGTTACTAGAAAAGCTAGAGAGCCGTGAAGATATTTACCAGTTACTTTATTTAGCTTTGATAGACCCATTAAAAGGAATATTCCAGCTACCAAGATGGCCAACAAATATATGGCTTTGTCTGGGCCTTCACTTTGAGCAGATCCCCGAAGTAGTTGAATAATAAAAATGAGTGAGCCAGTAATGGCAAAGGCTTTGATTCCGAGTGCTATGGGAGTCGGGAAGGTTTCAGGGGCAACAACTTTGGCCGCTACATATTTCTTCTTAGCCATTATTTCTCCTCAAAATTCAATCGCTCGACTTCAAACATTGGAGGGGTTCGGCGCACTTGGCCGTGGATACTCAAAATATATTCACCAATTAACCCTAGGAAGAGAAGTTGAACTCCACCCATCAAAAATATTCCGACGATAATTGTTGGGATTCCAACCGGAGCGCTGCCATTAGAAGTTAAAACCATAACTACTGTAAATAGGGCGTAAGCAACACCAAAGAAAGAAAGAACAAATCCACCTAAGAGCGCCAACCTAGCGGGCACGCGTGAAGTTGAAACAAAGCCATTAATTGCCTGATCAATGAGTGAGATAAAGCTATTTTTAGATTTTCCACGTTCGCGCTTTACCCATGTGTATGAGACTGATGCGCTTTTAACCCCAGTTTGCGCAATTAAGCCTCTGATATATGGATATTGATCATCCACGACCAAGATTGAGTCAATAACTTTCTTATCGGCCAACAAAAACTCACCCGAATTAAGTGGAATAACGGCCGCTGCAAACTTTTTGATGATTCGATAATAAAGCCCACGTGCAAAGCGCATTACTAATGACTCTTCACGTTTTGCCCGGACACCATAAGTTACTAAAAAGCCTTGCTCCCAATGTTTAACAAGCTCTGGGATAACTGATGGTGGATCTTGCAAGTCAGCGGCTAGCTGCGGCACAACGATGTCTCCAGTGGCGCTCTTCATGCCGTTCCACATATTTCTAAATGGACCAACGTTTCGACTATTTGCAATTACTTTTACATGTTTATCTTTTGCAGCCATTTCGCGCAATTTAATAAGCGTTGAGTCCGTTGAGGCATTGTCGGCAAAGATATGTTCGTAGTCATAACCTGCAAGATGCTCTTGCATTACTTTCTTTAACTCTTGTGCACAGATTTCGACGTTAACTTCTTCGTTGTAGCAGGGCGTAATTACTGAAATCTTTTTCATGATTGCACGCCGTAAAATTTATTAATCTGTGCATCCAAAGCCGCCAATGGAGAACTCTTCATAGACTCTTGCTCCCATTCAATCGTCCAACGGATTGCCTCTTCGGCCTCAAAACGATTGCTCCAGCCTAACTCGTTGCTTGCCAACTCTGATGAAAGCCATAAAAGTCCAGCTTCATGTACCGCTGAATCACTGACGTGAATATCAATTCCTTGTGCACCATCCCATTGTGTGCAGGCATAGTTGGCCATTTGTTCAACCGTTAACTTTGATTCTTCGCCAGGGCCAAAGTTATAAGCGGCCGAAATCACCTTCTTTGCCATTAACGCAGACCCCATTGTTAAATAGCCATTGAGCGGATCTAAAACATGTTGCCATGGCCGAATCGAATCTGGGTTTCGAATGACAGTTTTAGTACCGGCATGGAATCCACGAATTAAATCTGGAATCAAGCGATTATCAGCCGTATCTCCGCCGCCAATAACATTTCCCGCGCGAGCTGCACATATGGCGATTTTTTCATCAAGCTGGCCAGCAATAGTTTGCCAAGCCGAGACCACCATTTCGCATGCCGCCTTGCTTGCGCTGTAAGGATCCTTGCCACCCAGTGAATCGTCTTCGGTGTAGCCCTCTAATTTTTCAACGTTTCGATAGACCTTATCGGTAGTGATTACTACTACCCAGGCAGTGGATTTACTTGTAACAGCAGAATTTAGTACATGGGCTGTACCCATAACATTTGTATCAAAAGTTTCAATTGGTTCTTTGTAAGAACGAAGCACGAGCGGTTGTGCCGCTAAGTGGAAAATCCCATCAAATTTATGTGTGCCAAAATATTTTTCTACTTCAGCGCGATTTCTAATATCTATTATTGCGCTTTCTTTCAATCCTAAATCCCCTGAAACATCAAATAAAGAGTTTGATTCCGCATCTAACGCTAATCCATAAACTTCGGCGCCAGCTAAGACAAGAATGCGTGCCAGCCAAGCACCCTTAAAACCAGTATGCCCAGTAATCAAGATCTTTTTGCCCGAGTAATCCTTTAAGAAATTAGCCATAAAAAGAGATCACCAAATTTTCCAAGGAGCTTCGTTGTTATTCCACAGCTCATTGAGTTCTTGAGATTCGCGGAAAGTATCCATTGGCTGCCAGAAACCGTCGTGCTTATAAGATTTGAGTTCGCCCTTCTTTGAAAGGTTTTCAAGAGGGGTCTTTTCCAAAACGCACTCTGAATCTAGGTAATCAAAGATGCCTGGTTCAAAGATAAAATAACCGCCATTTACCCACTTTTCAGCACGGGGCTTTTCGGCAAACTCTGTAACGGTCTCATTTTCATCGATCTGCATTGCGCCAAAGCGATTTGTTGGGCGCACCGCAGTAACTGTTGCAGTTTTGCCATGTGAATCGTGAAAAGCCGTTAACGCTTTAAGATCAATATCGGCCACGCCATCGCCATATGTGCACAGGAATTTTTCGCCCTTTACATACTGCTCGATTTTGTGGATTCGGCCACCAGTCATTGTTGTAAGACCGGTATTTGCAAGGGTTACATTCCAATTTTCAGTACTGGATTTAGCATGCTGAATTGTGCTTCCGTCGTCACCTAGCTTGACAGTGATGTCGTGAGTGCGCGCTTCGTAGTTCATAAAAAAATCTTTAATGTAATCGCCTTTATAGCCAAGACAGATCACAAAATCATTAATGCCCTGCGTCGAAAGGGTCTTCATAATGTGCCAGAGAATTGGGCGGCCGCCGATTTCGACCATTGGCTTTGGACGATACTCAGTCTCCTCGCGAAGACGTGTTCCTAAACCACCTGCAAGAATTACCGCTTTCACGGATTCCCCCTTAAAGTGACGTTACGTAAAACATCGCGGCACGGCTTCCAAGGATTATGGAAGCGGTATTTTGAGCCATATATTACTATCCTTGCCCACGTATTTAAACGAGTTGAAGGGTTGCCACGATGTCTAATACTTCTAAGCCCTTCGAAAAAGCATCAGATTTAGCCTTCGCCGCTCGTCACGAAATCATCTCAATGACCAGTACTGCAAAGGCATCTCATGTGGCATCTGCATTATCGGTTGTAGATGTTTTGAGTGTCCTCTATACGGGAGCAGCAAATATTTCTGCAGAAAATATGGATGCTAGTGATCGAGATATTGTCATTTTATCTAAGGGGCATTCGGCATCAGCTTTGTACTCTGTTTTAGCTTTGCAACAATTCTTTCCACATGAATGGCTTGCACAATATTGCAAAAATGATGCACCCCTTGGTGGACACGTAACATTTAAAGGCGTACCAGGAGTTGAACTCTCAACTGGCTCACTAGGCCACGGTCTTCCTTATGGACTTGGCATTGCAATGGCGCGCAAGAAAGGCGGCGCAAAGGGTCGAGTCTTTGTAGTGATGTCTGATGGCGAATGCGATGAGGGTACAACATGGGAATCAGCAATGATTGCTAACCACCACGAACTAGATAACTTAGTTGTCATCGTTGATCGCAATAAAATTCAATCGCTGACCTTTACCGAAGACACGTTAAAACTTGAACCATTCGCCGATAAGTGGATTGCCTTTGGTTGGCAGGCAGAAACTGTTCCGGGCCATGATTACGAACTTTTAGCCGAAGCCCTTTCAACACAGAGCGGCCCAAAAGTAATTATCGCCGATACCACTAAGGGTAAGGGCGTTAACTTTATGGAGAACAGCGTGCTGTGGCATTACAAACCTCCTACTTCGGAAGATGTAACTAAGGCATTCGAGCAGCTAAGTGAGAACTACTGATGCGCGATACCTTTGTAAAAACTCTCCTTGAAGCAGCCAAGAAAGATCCCAACATTATTTTGATGACTGGTGACCTTGGCTATGGCGTCTTAGATACTTTCCAAAAAGAGCTTCCTGCCCAGTTCATTAACTCAGGTGTTAATGAGCAGGCCATGATGGGTATGGCGGCAGGGTACGCATCAACTGGAAAAAGAGTTTTTGTTTACAGCATCGGTAATTTTCCAACGCTTCGATGCTTAGAACAGATTCGCAACGATGTCTGCCTCATGAATAACCCTGTCGTGGTTGTCTCTGTTGGCGCTGGCTATGCCTACGGCAGTCAGGGCTACACACACCACGCCCTTGAAGATATAGCTGTTTTACGGGCACTTCCTAACATGGAAGTCATTGTGCCCGCTGATCCTGCGGAAACTGCCGGATTAACGCCTTTAATCATCGCATCTAAAAAACCTACATATTTACGCTTAGGCAAAAGTAATGAGCCAACAATCCACACTAGCGAACCAAAGATTGCACATGGAACCATCAATGAAATCTCTGGCGGAATTGATGGCACATTAATCTTTGCCGGTTCGGTTGGCGTTGTTGCCGTTGCTGCCGCTAAAGAGTTAGCAACGCAGAATATTTCAGTAGCAGTTGCATCTATGCCTTTCGTTTCATCAGTTGATCTAAATTATCTAAGAGCCGCAATTGCAAAAGGTCCAGTTATTGTTATTGAAGAACATTCTTACCGCGGCGGAGTAGGTACCGCAGTTCTTGAAGCGGTCAATGCAGCTAATCTGCACGGCAAAATCGGTTTAATTGCTGCCGATCAAAATAACCTGTCACAAATTGGCGATCAAAACTTCTTACGAATTGCCAATGGAATCAGTGTTGAAAATATTGTCAGTAAATTTAACGCCTTGAAGGTAAATTAAATATAACTTCTTCACCATTTGTACAATGAAGAGCTGTTTCCTTTTCGCGATGACGCCATTGAATTGTCTGCTTAATTCCCTCTTCAAATGAAACTATTGGTTGCCAACCGATGGCAGTTAAAGATTCGCAGGCTGGATGTAACTTCATGACTTGATCGGGGCGATACTCCATAGCCCCAAAATTAAGTAAACCAGTCACACCAAGTTGCTTGGCGATTTCATTTACTGCATCCCGCAAAATTACTGTCTTTGGATTGCCAACATTAACGATTCCAGAAACCTCGTTGCTTACTATTACTGCTTCAAAGGCGCGAGCTAAATCAAAGGCGTGAAGATAGCTCCACTCTTGTTCACCCTTGGTTAGATTCATAGCTTCACCATTAGTTAAAGTGTCTATTAACTGTGGGATCAGCCAACTATCTGTATCTGCAGGACCGTAAGTAGAAAAAATTCGCATCCAAACAAATCGCGTCGACGAACCGTCAAGAATTTCATTGGCCTTTATCCGCGCTGCCACCTTCGCTTTTCCATATTCAGTGGTGGGCGCATCCGGTAGATCTTCGGTGATGGTGTCCGAAACTGGACCTAGTTCGGCCTGACTCCCTACGCCGATAACCAACCCAACCCCAGCATCTTTAGCTGCCTGGGCAAGGCCTGCCATACGTTCGATATTTTCCGCCTGGCGAGCATCGTTTCGGTCGTGATTTCCCACGCCCCACCAGTCGGCCAGGATTAATACGTCGGGCTTATGGGCAGAGACAAAAGCGGCCCAATCTGCGCTCTCAATCCGTTCAATAGACAGACCAGCAATTGCAGACAAACGGTAAGTATCGGAACTTGGCCGAACCAGGGCAGTGACATCGTGACCCTGCGCCAAAACCTGACAGATCCACGAGCCTAAAAACCCAGAAGAACCGGTGACAACTATTTTCATGTATTTGGCTTGAGAAGTGGATTTCCACCAACAAATCGATCAGGTACATCGAAGCGAGGTTGACCAACTGCATCCATTGCTGCATAAAAACGATCCAAAGGTTTCAATGCTGCAAAAGCTTCAGTAGTAATCGGAGACTGATATACCTTAAAACTATATTTATTCAAGATATTTCCTGTAATCTCAGGTGTCTTAGGAACACAAGCAACGTCGCCAACAAAACAGATTATGCGTAGTTCATTACCCATACGTGTTTTCAACAAAATATCATTGGGAGCTTTTGAGATCCAGTATGTGTCGCCTACAAAGCCAAGCACATTACTGAGCGCTCGGTAAGTAGTTAAGTAGTTGTAATTCTTAAGCTCTGCTTGTGCTTGCTGATCATTTAGAATCGCAGTCATTGAAGCCGGGTATGAATACTCCTGTTGCTTAATAAGTCCCGAGTTCACTGCCACCGTTGATGCAACCATGATCGATACATAAACGATCGGAGTAACCATACGCAGCCAAAGAGGTGAATCGTTCTTCGCAGCTTTTGATTTCTTATTAACTACTTTGACCTGAGCCTTAAGGTTTTGAGACATTCGTTCAGCAATAATTAATAAAAATAGCGGCCCTACATATGTTGCAACCTTTACATATGAGTAATTGCTTCCAAGGCTTGTATTTTTAGCCCAGAATGCAACACCGGCACAAACAATAATTATTGAAAGTCCAAGAATTGATACTGATTTATCCCAAGAACTCTTAGCTGAAAGACCGCGAAGGACTAACCAGATTATTCCGGCAGATAACAACAGTCCGATAAGCATTACGACTGGATCACGTGGAGTTCCAGCTTTGCCTGTCCAAATATTAATAACACCTAGCATCTCTGAAGGCAGTGGCCAGTAATTAAACAAAATTCCAGTGCCAGAGGCCAGTTTCAAGCGAATACTCATTGTGGTCATTGCCGCGTATGTATAAGGAGCAACTGCCACAGCAGCAATTAGGCCACCAAGGAACATAGTTTTAACTAGTGAAAGAGATAATTCGCGCTTTGCAAAGATTGCCAAGAAAATAGCTGAGATAGCAAAGACCGCGGCTAGCGTCATACTGGAATCAATATAAGTTACCGCATTTGCAAGCCAGCCAAAGGCTGAGAGTGCCACTAAACCTCTAAATACTTGAGGAGAAAACTCATCTTTTGCTTTTGAGTTTAAAGTCAAAAGTAAAACGATGGAGAGCAAACCAATACCTGGTAGCGCCCAAGCCTGCGCCATTCCACCATTGAAAACCTGAACCATGATTGGCGCAGAAGAAATCGTTGCGAGTAAGAGCATGTAAGAAATTGAAAAACGCTCAAAAACTAAACGAGAGAAAGCATAAATAATAAGTGCAAGGGCTGCGATACCTGCAGAGATTGTTAATCCCTGTCCAACAACTAAGAAAGAACGATCTATACGTAAAACTTGCGCAAAAGGAATACTCAATCCCCATCGGGTTCCATAAATCAGGTAATCAAAACCTGCTTGCTGCTGCATTGAAGGAAGTTGATATAGGTGATAAATAGCCTCGCCTAAGTTTTTATCTCCTAAAAATGTTAGAAAATTATCGCGGCCCTGTGACCATGTTGATCCCACGCCAGGTTGGGCAAGGGCGGTCATTAGATTCTGTGGAATATCCGGTCCCGAACCAGCAGAAATTCTAAGAGCAGTTGCACCCGTCCAATATGGTCGACTATAAAACGCCGTGATAAATGGAAGCAACAACAAAATCGAATCCCAGCGACCAAACTCTTTCCACACCACTAAAGATTTTCTAAAACGTGGCACTAATAAGAGTCCGATTGAAATCAGCACCAATGCAATCACGATAATTAAATAACTATCTGCGCCAAGTAATCCAAAGGCCCATGCTGCAGCGATACTCGATATTGCAAAACCAATCCCAATTGAAAGACCCAAAGCCACAGGACCCCGGCTCTTAGATCCACCAGAGATTGCTGCAGTAATGATGGATCCTGGGACAAAGCCCAAAACCAATGCAAGAATTAAAACAGCGAAGGTAACTGCGACGAGTGTGAGCACGAAATCCCCAATCAGTAAAACTTATAGGTGAACAATAATTGATTGCCCCTTGTAAATCCCCCAAGCGGGCCACGGTCCAAAGGCTGTCACTTCAAATCAGGGTTAAAGGGATCTAATCTCTTCAATTGAGCCTTGGCATAGGCAATATCGCTCGGCGCAGCCGATGGAATGGCAGCCCAAAGATTCCAAATATCGTACGAATCAGGATACTTAGGTGCGGCATCCTTAACTACAGAAATTGCCTGGGCTTCTAACTTATTGCTATTTAAAGTCGCAGCAACTTGCAAGAAGCGCATCAATTCATAGGGCTTTAAATAGGCTGCATCTTGAATTCTCTTGGCATCACCTGATTTAAGCGCCGAGTAATAGCTTGAAGATGCCACATATGGCGGAATAGCAACGAGTGCAGCCAGTAATACTCCGGCAAAAAGAGAGATAACTGTGGTGGATGGCAAGGCATTTACTGTGCTTTTCGAACTCTTTAAGCCTTTGCGCTGATTCTTACTTGGCGCTGGCGTAGAAGTGGTCGATTCCACATGACGTGTATTGATCTCGTAACCAATAATCAATCCTGATAGGACCCAACCCCAGATAGCTAAACCAAGTTGGTTGATACTTACAAAGGACTGTACCTGGTAAGCAGTCCACGCGCCGACAACTGCAACAAAGTAAAGATCAAAATCTTCACTGCGCTTAACTACCCGCACAATCGAGATAATCACTAGAACCAAAATCGCCAAGTAGATAGTAATGAGTGGGAATCCACCACTTGATGCAATATCTAAATAAACATTGTGTGCAGTATTAGAAACTGAAAAGAAGTTATTTGCCGCATAATCCTCGGCCCGTGATCGCCTGTACCAATCACCAAATCCATCCATGCCCACGCCAACAAATGGATGCTCAATAAGCATTTTTGCTGCCGCACGCCAGTAATAACCACGTGCTTCAAGTGAGGCTTTATAAAGTCGGCTGGCAAATGGTCCAAGGTTAATTAAACCCAAGAAAACAAGGCCTCCACCTACCCCTCCAATTCCTACAAGTGAAAGAGCAAGTGTTTTCCTTTTCATCATAAAGAGCCACAACACAACAACAACTCCGCCGCCTGCAAGGAATGCGAAGTAGCCCTGTTTAGCTAGCGTTTCATACACGACCACTAGTGAAATAAAGCCCATCACAACTAATGCAATTCGCGGGGCTGGCTTATAAAGCTTATTAAGAGCTGAAGTAAAACTAACAACAGCTATTAAGCCCATGAACGCAGATTGGAAATCTGGATTTCCAAAAGTACCAATGGGAGCATTTACCGTATAAGCATTGGCAAAGGGAAATGGTTCTAAACCAAAGTATTGAATATTTCCATAGAAAACCAATACAGCGCCAACCACGAGAGTTAAATGAATGTACTTCTTCAAGAAATCCGCACCTGAAACAATTGCAGAAGCAAGAAGTATGAAGGCCAAAGAGATGTATGCCAGCGCACCTGTATTGCGTCCGAAGGTGCCATAAAACTGCCCACCCAGATTTGCTCCAGAGAAAGCAACGACAAGGATTATCTGGACAAGAAAGAGAGCAATTAGTCCTACAAGAACTCTGTACTGAGAGAGAACCAACTTCTTGAATTGAGGGACAACTAACGAGAATGCAATTATTGAAATAAAGGCTAGGGCTGAGAGTTTTGGAAGGTTAATTGGATCGGCCGATGTATATGGCGCCATCACCAAAGTCACAGCGGTAACCGCTGTTAAAACAACTGTTCCTAGAATCTGCTTGCTTCGAGTATCCAACACAACTCGAAGCCTACTTAATAACCCTATAAAAAGGCCGAAACCCGGCCCCCACCGAAGTGGGAACCGGGTTTCGGTTCTAGATCTTTATCAGATCAAAGGGGGCTAATTAAGCCTTTACCTTCTTCTGGATCTTGATTACTAGGTTTGTCAACGCTGTCAACTGAGCCTTTAGGCCAGAGATAAGTGTTGCTACCTGAGCAGATAGTGATGCAACTGCATCAGCTGCATCTTGTGCTGCTGCTGTTGCTGCATCTGCTGCTTCTGCTGCTGCGTTAGCTGCATCAGTTGCTGCATTAGCTGCATCAGTTGCTTCTGCTGCTGCATCTGCTGCTGCTGCGATTGCATCTAGTGTCTCTGTTGAAAGAACAACAGTACCTGTAGCTGAAATTGCAAGACCAGCCTGTGCTGCTGCAAGTGTTGATCCACCTAGAGCTGAGATTACGAAATCTCCTGCTGTTACTGGAGCGTTAACCTTGAAAGTTAATGTTCCTGTTGATGAACCAGTAGACAATGAAGCTGTTGGCAAAGTACCAGCAGACAAAGCACGTGTGCTTGTAACTGCTGCTGCAAATGCTGCGTAAGTTCCATCAACAACTGCGTTTCCAGCTGCATCCTTGATCATAACTGTGACAGTAGCAAGTTCACCTGGAGCATATGTTGCCTTATCAAGTGTCATTGTTACTGAAGATGCAGCATTTGAACCAGCGCGTACTGTGACTGCTGGTGCTGAATAAGTAGCTGTTGAACCAGCTGCAACGTTTTGAACTGTGATAGCTGAAGTTCCAGCAGTTAAACCTTGTAGGTTAAATGTTGCTGTACCTGCTGAACCAGAAGTTGCTGTAGCTGAAGCAATTACAGTTGAAGTACCTGAAACTGCATAAAGAGTAACTCCAGAGACACCATTTCCTGCAGCGTCCTTAACAACGGCAGTTACGGCTCCAACTGCAGTTGCACCTGAACCTGAGTTAATTACTGGAATAGCTAGTGCTGATGTTACTGAAGCAGCTGGACCAGTGAAGTAAAGAGTCTCTGTACCCAATACGAGTGAACCAGATGAAATTTTAACTGTTGAAGTACCAGCTGTTCCATCTGCCCATACAGATACATAGTAGTTACCGGCAGTACCAGTGATTGAGCGTCCAGTTGCAGCTGCTCCAGCACTTCCACCAATACCAAGGTTACCTGGACCAGTGATTGTTGCTGTTAGCGCTTCTGCTACTGAAATTGCAGAACCTGTTGATGTAAGTGGTGTAACAAGAATTGTTGCTGCTGATGATCCCACTGTTAGTGGAGTGTAAATTGTTGCATCAGATGATCCAGAAGTAAGTCCTGGGCTGATAACTGATGTTGAGAATAGAGCGCTTGAAGTACCAGCTGCTGTAACTGTAACTGTCCATGTTTGAGCAGTTGAGTTGATTACATCAGCAGGAGTTGCAGCCTCAGGAGTGAACTTAATTACGTAAGTTCCAACCTTTGTAGGTGTGAATGTCATTGTTGATGTGTTGCTCACGCCTAGGCTAACTGCAGCTGCGCCAACGTTTACAACCTTTGTGCTAAATGAAGCAAATGAGTTGCTTCCAGAGCTAAATGTTGGTGTTGGAAGTTCAGCAATAGTTGCACCTGATGGTACAGATGTGAAGCTTGATGTAACTGTCATTGTTTCAAGTGTGCCACCAGCAAGAAATGTCTGTGTAGCAGTAATTGTTGTGGCAGTTCCAACTGTTGTTGATGAAGCTGAAGCTGAAAGTGACAGCGAATCAGCCTGGAATAAGTGTGTCGCAGATGATGGAACTACGGAAAGCATTCCGAAGCCCAAAGCTGCAACAGCAACAAGCGCTACGCGCTTGAATGTTGTCTTTGTAGACATTTGTTTCC
>JBAXIC010000032.1:0-15345 GCA_037138575.1 Actinomycetes bacterium | reverse complement strand
AGGATTTTAAGTCCTCTGTCTCTGCCATTGGACTACGGGGGCTAACAACGTGATGGAAGTCTACAGGTTTGATTCAAAGCGTTGAGCACTTGAAAAATGGGTTTAAGGCAAGGCAAATTTCCGAGGGCTAAGCGACTAACAAATTTGGCTGAAGGCAAGAGCTTTGCCCGGATTCCCACTGAATATTGTGGAAATTTCTTCTGCCGATAAGCCGAAGTTTCTTAAGACGCTACTCCAGCCCAAAGCCAACCAGGCCAATCCTGGCGCACCATCAAGAGCAGTCCAAAGCGTGCGTCTGGCCCCATCCGTTCCCAGCATCAACTGATTAATGAACCCACGCTGGACCATATCCGCCATAAGTCTCGCACTTTGCGGTTCATCATCATGTGCCTGACGCAAAGCTTGATCAAATTCAACGAAAACACCCGACTCAAGGATTTTAGAAATATACGAGGCATCTAGTGTTTTGTCAGTGTGAGAAATAGTTACATGATTCAAAGGGATACCCAGACTTGAAAGGAGTTCTATTTGTTGGAGTGCCCCATTTCCTTGTTCGCAATGAGTGAGAATGGGAGCGCCAGTTTCCTTATGAGCGATCGCAGCGGCACTAAAAAGACGAATTTCCAAGGGAGTGAAATTGGTCCCCAATGTGGCAACCTTAATAATTCCTGCCTGAGAATTTGTTCCCTGAGCACCATCACTGATGTCACTTACAAAGCGTTCGGCTAGCTTTTCTGAATCTAGTGAAAGATATTCAGAATCTTTTGCATAATATTTTTCCGTGTGCATCCCTGTCGCTGCAATAATATTTACATTCGCTCGTTCGCTAATTTCTTTAAGTTTCCGAACATCTCCGCCAGAGCCCATTGGCATGCAATCTACAAAGGTCTCCACGCCAGCGTCCCGGCAATATCCAACTTCAGAAATAGCGTCAGTTACGGATGGAAGCCAAATGTGTTCGAAATTCTTTTCCACAATTTCAGAGTCAATTATCAAATGTTCGTGCATGTAAGTCATGCCCAAGGTGTCACCTAGAATGTCTCCAAGCACTGTCCGGACGAACGCCATTATGAGTTTGGCATTTCAACAATTGAGCCAAGATCCAGCAAACCCTGTCGGATATGATCGAAATTCACTTTTCTTAGATCTGTGGCTTCTTTGGTTGCGAGAGCCGCATTGACCCCTGCGGCAACGCCCATCGCCATGCACTGAGCCATTGACCGAATGCTTGCATGGGCATCATGCGTCGCTGAAAAACATCGACCAACCACTAAAGTATTAAGGCTGTCCTTCACCAATAACGCGCGCATAGGAATTCCTACAGTCTGACCACCTGGAATATATGCCCAATTTGTACCTGTTCCAGCATGGTGATCCTCAATAGGAGCGCCACACAAGGCAATTTGATCCTCAAATTGTGCAGCACCTAGAACATCTTCGCGGGTAACGCGATAGTCACCATAAACTCGTCGGCTCTCTCGAATTCCAAGAAATGTGGAGAAGCCATAGAGAGATGCATCCTCATATCCCGGTACTTTGTCGATGAGGAATCTGGCATATTCGATTGCTTGTTCACGTCCCTCGATTTCTGATTCCGATAGGAAATATGGATTATCAAGCACAGATTCGAACTCACCATCTTCATTTGTTCGTGTTGATTCAACCCTAGTCATAACCGTCGCCATTGTATTTTCAACTGTGGTTATGTGATCTGATCCCTCACGCCGTGGCAACGCATATCCCTGCTCAACGGCTTCTTCCATCAAATGATGTAGCTGATCTTTATTAATTGATTTTCTTTTTTGGATATCTACATTAACCATGCGAAATGTGGTGGTCATTGTTTGAGCCGGGGAAATTTCACCAGCTTGCTCAAACCCGAACTCGGAGAAATATGAGAGGTCTGCGTCTCCTGATGCATCTATGAAATATTTGCCAGTCACTGTGACTAATCCAGCTCGAGTGGCAAGAACAAGATTTTTAATGCTGCCATTATGTACGGTGACCTCTTGCAAGAGGCTATGCAGTAGAACCTTAACGCCCGCCTTGGCTAGCTGACGCTCCCAAACAGTTTTTAAGTACTCCGGGTTATAGGTGACACCAGTTCCGGCACCATATGTATTTGGCCGTTCAACAACTTTTCCAAACTCTTTTAAGCCTGAAACTATTTCGTCTGGGATCCCCGCTACAATTTTTGTAGATTTCTCTCCAGGAGTATAAAAACCATAAAACGTATCCAACACCCCGGTGCTTGTACCGCCCACAAACGGGAGCCGATCAATAATGAGCGTGCGAGCACCGCTTCTTGCGGCAGCAATGGCGGCTGAGGAGCCAGCAGATCCAGCGCCAACCACGACTACATCAAAGTCTCCAATATTGCGGCGGTTCACTTCACATTTCCTCTTTCAGAAAAATAGTAGTTGCTCTTTCTGCCCACCTACAATTAGTCTATACTACTTTTGAAAAGTAACACAGGACAATTTGGGAGGATTTGTGAAGGCTCATAGAATAACAATGCTTGGTACGGGTCTAATAGGTGATTTTTATACAATGACTCTTCAGGGCCAACGGAACCGGGACTCCGTTGCTGTAGTTTATTCACGGTCGCCAGAACGCGGGGCTGCATTCGCTGAACGTTGGAACGTACCGAATTTCACCACCGATATCGATGAGGCTATTAACGATCCAGAAACCGATGTTGTAGTGGTTGCACTTCCAAACCATATGCACGAAGAAGTAATCACGAAGATTGCAAAAGCAGGGAAGGCGGTACTGTGCACAAAGCCATTAGCTAGGAATGCAGCTGAAGCAAAGAGAATTCTTGATGTCGTAGAGCAGGCCGGGATTTTTGCTGGATACTTGGAAGATCTTTGCTACACACCCAAAACACTCAAGGCCGTGAAATCGGTTGAAAATGGAGCTGTTGGTGATGTGCTTTGGGTTCGCTCACGCGAAACACACCCTGGACCTCACAGCGCATGGTTTTGGGATGACAAGCAGGCGGGTGGTGGTTGCATAATCGATCTTGGTTGTCACTGCATAGAAATCATTCGTAATTTTGTTGGCAAAGGAAATAGGCCAGTCGAAGTACTTTGTTGGAAAGATACTATGGTGCATCCAATCAATGCTGAGGATAACGCAATTGCGCTAATCAGATTTGAATCGGGGGCGATTGGGCAATTTGAAGTGTCTTGGACTTTCCGCGGTGGTATGGACCTTCGCGATGAAGTTGCTGGAACTCACGGAACTATCTGGCTAAATCACTTCTTGCGCACGGGCTTTGAAATGTTTACTGCGGCCGAGGGTAACTCCTATATCGCCGAAAAATCCGAAACAGCCACCGGTTGGCTCTTCCCTGTGGGTGATGAGGTAGCGGAACTTGGATACGTTGATATGTTCACAGATATGTTCAACTCTATGGAAAATGGAGTTGATCCCATGGAGACTTTCTATGACGGCTACGTTGTAAACGCCATTATGGATGCATGCTTCAAATCATCAGAAACTCACGCTTGGGCACCAATAGATGTGGAATGGCGAGGTGGCGTCACTCCTCGAATTAGCAACGAACCACAGACATTTGAAGGCTTCATTATCATCAAGCAAGAAACACTTCCAGACGGAAGAGTGAAGCTAATATTGAAGGATCCCAAGACTCATGAATTTAGCGATCGCGTCGTTGCGACCGTAAATTCATAACCGTAATTTATTCCTTCATTTACATTGGTAGTAATGGGGCGATTTGATTCCGTGCAATCATAAAACCTTGTTTTACCAATTCATCGCTTCCTTCATATCGGCGATCTTCGTGCTCAACGCACAAAACCCCGTCGTAGCCAACTTGTGAGAGAGTAGAAACGAAGCGAGCCCAATTCACTTCGCCATAGCCAGGAAGGCGAGGACGCTGCCATCCAATTCCAGCAGACATAATGCCGTTTTCGTACAAGCCGTCTCGATCTATTTCCATATCCTTTATGTGAGTGTGATAAATCCTGCTTCCAAATTCGCGGATGACTCTTTCGATATCAATCATCTGCCATACAAGGTGTGAGGGGTCAAGATTGAGTCCCACCGTCGGACCGAATAAGGCAAACATTTCACGCCAAATTTTTGGAGAGTACGCAACATTATGCCCACTTGGCCATTCGTCTTTGCTAAAAATCATTGGGCAATTTTCAATTGCAATTTTTACGTTGTTGTCCTCTGCATACTTAACAATATCTGGCCAAACTTTCTGGGCTTCCTCCCAATTTTGTGCTTGAGTCTTTGATGCATCTGCCCCTATAAACGTGCTAATAACAGGAACGTTCATAAGGCCTGCAGCGCGAATTACCTTCTTAGTGTGCTCGTTGACCGCTTCACGGTGCTTTAGATCAGGGTGCAGGTTATTAGGGTAATAACCAAGTGCTGACATTGTAATCTCATGGCTTGCCAACTCCCCTACAATCTGCGCACCTTCCTCCGCACTCAGATTTTCGACATCGATGTGAGTGATACCTGCATAACGTCGGTTAACGTCCGCAGATTTAGGCCAGCAACATACTTCTAGTGATTCGAATCTTTGTTCGTGCGCCCATTTAGCAATTTCCATGAGAGGAACATTTGGGAGTGGCGCTGTAAGGAGACCGAGTTTCATTTTCTTATCCTTTTCACGTGTTGAGGTTTATCCAATTTGAACTCTGGGAACTTGCAACTATCGCATCTGTGATTCTCAAACTTCGTACTCCATCCTCAAAAGTAGGGTACTTCGCGGGCAGGGATTGGTCTTCTATTCGGGCATAAACGGATTCGAAAAGCCCTCTAAAGGTTTCCCCAAAACCTTCTACATGTCCACCTGGATAAAAAGAGATTGCAGCTGCATCAGAAGACAGTAAAGAGGGATCTTTGAGAAGTACTTGGTTGGCTCCTCCCCTGTGTCCAATGAACAACTCCTCCGGGGATTGAGCATCAAAGGCTAGAGCGCCCTTTGCCCCCGAAATTTCCCACTTTAATGAATTCTTAGATCCACCAGAAATCTGCGATATTGAAACTGTGGCACGGGCTCCGTTTTTAAACTTTAAAAGAATTCCAGCGGCATCGTCCGAAAACATTTCTACTTTCTCGCGCGATACATTCCCTGCTGAAGTGAAGGTCTGCACTTCGCCTAATGGGCGATTTCTATGCTTCACCAGAGTGTGAAGATCTGCGAATACAGATTCGATTTCTTCCCCAGTTACAAAACCTAGTTGATCAAGTAAATGTGAGCCAATATCTGCAACAGCGCGAAGTTCTCCGGCTTGACTTGGATCCAGACGCCAATTCCAATCGGTATCGAGCATTAACCAGTCTTGGTGATATTGGGCATTGATGTATCGGATCTCTCCGATGCTCCCATCCTGAATTCTATTTTTTGCTTCATGTACCATGGGATAAAACCGGCTATTGAAACAAAGAGCGTGTACGACTCCTGCTTGCTCTGCAAGTGCGAGAAGATGCGAGCCTTCAGCCTGATTGAGCGCAAGCGGTTTTTCGCACACCACATGCTTTCCCGCCGCTATTAGTTTTTCCACCTGCTCAACGTGAAGTGCGTTTGGACTTGTAACGTGGACTACTGAGATATCGGAATCGCTACAAATCTCCTGAATAGACTTATAAGCATGGCTTAATTTGAGTTTCTTGGCGGCTATTTCTGTGCTCTTCTCAGAGCCTGATAGAACTCCTTTTACATGATTCCCTGTGCGGCGGATAGCTTCGACATGAACTGTTCCGATGAATCCCGTTCCAATTACTGCTACTGAATTGATGGTCATGGTCGCTTATGACTTTTCGGTGATCTTCGAATATGTCCAAGCTAATGTCAACACAATAGCTCCGTAAATCATTTGTTTGACGGCTTCAGTTGAGTTAAGCGTTGCAAGTAAATACGAAAGAACAGTGAGAATCAGCGCACCCATGACGCTTCCGGTATAGCTTCCAATTCCACCCATGATAGATGTTCCACCAATAA
Source organism: Actinomycetes bacterium (assembly GCA_037138575.1). Lineage (GTDB taxonomy): Bacteria > Actinomycetota > Actinomycetes > Nanopelagicales > Nanopelagicaceae > Planktophila. Next base: position 9,359 of record JBAXIC010000032.1, on the reverse strand, counting down.
CAACTGCGGCCACGGATGGGAGCACCAAGGAATCCGCCAAACTCATCGCAACAGCTCCGGACTGGCCACCAATCATTAAGCCTGCAAGCCCACCAAATAAGGCACATATGATGTAAGCGGCGAGTTGAACTTTCCAGACACGTACACCTGCCAAGCGAGCTGCGGTTGCATTGTCGCCCACTGCGTAAATGAGTCTACCAAGACCAGTTTTTGAAAGTATAAAAATTATTAACCCACCGAAAACGACCCAAAGCACTAACGGCCAACTTATGGGATCCACAATCGTGCCTGAACTCAATTTAATGATGATGTCAGGCATCGTAGAACTTCCTTTTAAGAAAGTAGTTATCCCTACGGTGAATACGCCGATAAGTACTGCATTCATGCCTAACGTCATAATGAGCGGATTCATCCCAAATAATCCAACAGCAAGTCCATTGATGGTACCAATGAGAATGCAATACAAGGTTGCATACAAAATTGCCCAACCTAATCCTGAAGGCGATTTAATACTGACGATAAAGGCTGCCCCTGTAGCAATCATGGCAATCGAGAGATCGATACCGCCCGTGAGCATGCAAATTGTTTGCCCAGCAGCAAGAAGGCCAAGCGGAACAGCAAGTTGTAAGGTAACTCCTATCGATGAAATCGTAAAAAAGTAGTGATCAACTAAGCCAGTAATTATGAATAAGGTAAAAAGAATTCCCCACAAACTTAGCATCGCTATTGAGGTGCGAGCTTGTGCTTTCTTAATTAAGTTAGCCATTTACTTCTTCTTTCCGCGATTGCGGATTAAACCGCCAATTAAAACAACAATAATTGTGAGTGCACCTGTAATGATTTGGCTATAGGCAGGATCGATACCGTAGTTCAAAAGTATCGTTGGAATAAAATATAGAATTAGCGCAGCGAGAGCCGGACCAGTTAACCCGCCTACTCCGCCGGATAAAGCAACGCCGCCTAATACCGCTCCAGCAACAGAATTGAGAGTCGCCGTGTTGCTGATACTTGCGAAAGGACTTCCGCTCAGAGTAATGGCTGTCAAAACGATTCCTGATAGCCCTGCAAAAAGACCGCCAACTGCGTACAACTTGATACGGGTCAAATCGACATTCACGCCAGAGAGGAAAGCCGAATCTTTATTTGAACCAATCGCGTACATTGCGATTCCAGCTCGGCTTCTGTAAAGAGGAATCCAAATAATAAGTAATGGCAATATGAGAGTAATAAGCGGAGGAAGAAAAGCAGTCCCTTTACCAGAAACTAAATGGGCCAACGATAAATTCATTCCACCACCTGGAGATGGCTGGATATACATCGCAAATCCAATAAGTATAAAACTTGTCGCGAGCGTTACGATTATGTCAGCAATCTTAGATCTAGAAATTATTAAGCCCGTTATTGCGCCAAGGCAAGTGGAAAGTAAGAGCAAAGCGATAGTTAATGCAACGCCAATCCCAAAGCTTTTACCTGCCATGAAACGTGCAGCCAAGCAATTTATTAAGACTGATTCAGCGCCAATTGCTAAATTGATTCCGCCACCAATAATAATAATAGCCTGCCCCATTGAAAGTAAGGCGATTGGAAGAATTCCCAAAAGTATTGTGCGGGCCTCATACGAACCGAATACTGGTAATCGATTGATTTGCCAGGTTCCTAAACCTAAGGCAATTATTACAATTCCGATATTCCACGACTGACGTTTAATCTTGATTAAATTCATCAGTTAACTCACAATTCCGTGTGCTGCACTTAGAAGCGAAGCTTCGTCGCATTTCTCAAATGGCAAATCTGCCTGTACTTTTCCTTCATAAAGAACGATGGCACGATCGCACGATAATTGAATTTCACGGAGCTCTGAAGTGAATAGCAGCACGGATTTTCCTTCGTCTGAAAACTTTCGAATTAAATCATAAATTTGCGCTTTTGTACCCACATCGATTCCTCGGGTTGGGTCAAAGCAGAGCAACAGGTCAAAGCCCGTTGTCACCCATCGACCAATAGTTACTTTTTGTTGATTTCCTCCAGATAGTCTCTTAACTTGCGACTTTGCCCGCGTATCTATTTCTAAACTTTCAACCGCGCCATCAACCTTTGCAGCCTCGTCTGTAAAATTGATCTTGCCCCAACGGCGCATTCCTCGATACCTTGTGAGTGCCAAATTCTCGCGAATCGAGCGCTGCGGCATAAGTGCGGTTTTTCTATCGCCTGGCACATAAGAAATTCCAGCTGCAATTGCATCACTTGGATGATGGAAAGTAACTTCTTGACCATTGACGATTAACCTACCGCCCGATGGCTTAGTTTCGCCGGCAAGAATTTCAAAAAGTAAGTCTTGTCCCTGCCCTTCGAGAGCAGCCACACCGAGCACTTCACCTTTTTTTATGGTAAATGAAACATCCTTAAGATGTTTACCGCCGACAAGGGATTCAACCCTCATAAATTCAGCTGTAGTTGTTTTGTTTGCACGATTTCTATTGTGAGCGGCTACAACATTTTTGTCCCCCAGCATCGCAGCAACTATACGTTCTTCACTGCCATGCGTTGCATCAAAGGTATCAACATTTATGCCGTCGCGCAAAACCGTTGCACGGTCGCAAATTTCTTCAATTTCTGCGAGCCGATGAGATATAAAAATGACAGATTTTCCACGAGCCTTATGATCCCCCATTATGGAAATAACCTTTTCAGCCATATCAATTGGAAGTGCCGCGGTAATTTCGTCGAGAATCAAAAGTTCTGGGTCGTGAGATAGGGCACGAGCTAAATCAATCATTCGAAGAATAGGTAGTTCGATTTCGCTCGCTAATTGATTTAGGTCTACTGACAATCCCATAGATGAAATTTCCGAAAGGAAACGATCCTTGTCCGTGCCGGTTAAGTACAAATTACGTTGGATTGAAATATCAGGGATTAAGGCTGGGTCTTGAAAAACTGGAGCAACGCCACTTTTGCGTGCATTGTCAGGGGAAGAAAAAGCGACTTGCTTTCCATTGAGCTCGATGAGACCTAGATCCCCACCTATTACCCCAGTTAAGATTTTCACGAGAGTCGACTTGCCTGCTCCATTTGCTCCAAGTAGGGCATGAATTTCCCCTGGCTGTACGGAGAAATTGGCATCGCGTAAAGCAACAACTGAACCATATGATTTTGCCAGATTTGAAATCTTCAATAACGCTTGCTGACTCAAGTTGCTCCTCTTATTTATTTCACACTTGTTTTGCTTGGAATCAAACCAAGGGGAACCCCGAAAAGATTCGGGATTCCCCCGGATTCTCACTGACTATTTAGAATTATCTAAAAATCAGCTGGTTGTTTCAGGATCATCTTGAGGGGCACGGCAGCGGAACAACTGTGCTGCACTAAATGTTGTGTAACCCTTCAATGAGATTGTTGATGAGAAGTTTGCATCTTGCGCCGCAAAATACAAAGAGTCGATAAGAGCCTTATCATGGGCATAAGTTAGCGCGACAGGATGCAAAAGATTCTTTGCAGCTATTGTCTTACCATCAAGTGCATCCACAGCAACCTTGAGGGCTGCTCCACCAACGATTGCTGGATTTGGAACAATGATTCCAACAAAGCCCTTGCTTGCAAGGCTTGCAGTCATGCCAACGAACTTATTGTTGTCAGCACCGACTACTGGAATGTACTTGCCCTTAAGACGTGTTTGCATTGCTTGAACAACAGGATAATCAATGCCTGAGGTCCATACGCCTTGGAATTTTCCTGGAGCTAGCAACTGATTTGCGAGCTGACCACCTTTGGTCCAATCCCATCCTGTGAAAACTTCCTTGGTCACATGGAGGTTTGGATACTTAGCAATCACGGAACGGAATCCGGTGTTGCGATCAGTATCTGCACCAGCGCCGGAAATGCCACGCATGTACAGGATATTGCCCTTGTAGTTCATTGCTTTTGCAAGTGCTTCAGCACCTGCAGCACCGTAAGCAACCTGATCATTTGAGACCAGAGTTGTCGATGGAGCGGTGATGGAATTGTCCACAGCAATCACTTTGATGCCGGCAGCAACAGCTTCTGCGATTGCAGGGTTGTTTGCTGAAGTGTCACCCGAGTTGATGATGATTGCGTTCACACCTTGTGTGATGAGGCTACGTACGTCTGCTGATTGACCTGCAGAATCGGTGTTACGTGAAAGAACTGTAACTTTTGCGACTTTGCCACTAAGAGTTGCTTCTGCCTTGATTGCACAGACCATCTCTTCGCGCCAAGCGTTGCCTGCCCAGTTATTGCTAACGCCAATCTTGTATGTACCAGCTGCATCAGCAGGTGATAGCACACCTGACATCGTCAAAACGAGACCAATTGCAGAGGCAATGGCAAAACTAGCTCTAAAACCTTTGTTGCTTAGCTTCATTGCTTTCCTTTCGGTTGTTAGTACTGTGAATACAATCCTCACCCTATTAGGGCAAGAATTCAATAGCTCTATCTTTTTGTTATGGAAAATATATAAACGAGAGGGAACGGCTTATATATTCTTTTAACCTTTACTATCACCCCCTGCTGGTTGCGAAGCACCGGTTAAACGTAGTGATACTCGCCGAGCATGTTCAGCATATGCAGCGTCGAATAAGCGCTTACTCTCGGCCGGACCTACAACTCCGGAACTTGTAAGCACCTGTGGGGTAATGCCGTGGCGAACTAAATAATCCGCAACTTGAACTTTAATTTCATTGACAACCGCGATTGCGGTCATGGAAGAGCCCGGGCCAACTGGAGTTGCTAATCCGGGAATTTGAATTAGGGCGTCTCCAACAGGCACCATTAAATCGATTACAAGATCGGCATTATCGCTAAGAGTCGTACCCGAGGAGTGTGTCGGCTCGCCAGAAATATTCTGCGCAAGAGACGTAACCGCTATTACCTTTATGCCTCGTGCACGCGCACCTCGAGCCATTTCAATTGGCACGGCAGTTTTGCCACCAACACTGAAAACAATCAATATATCCTGCGGCTTGAACTCCCAATTTTGTAAAATTTGATCAGCAAATCCCTCTACGCGTTCAATAAACATCGCTTGACGTTGACCATTGGACCCTACAACTTGAGTGTGAAAGGTCATTGAGAGTTCGCCCATCGGATTAAAACCAGGAAACGAGCCATAGCGGGGAAACATCTCTTCGATGGACATTCGAGAGTGCCCTGTTCCAAATAAATGAACTACGCCATCGGCCGCAATTGATTCACCCGCCCAAAGAGCAGCTTGAGATATCGCGCCCCCCTGTGAAATAAGCAAATCTGAGAGTAACTTTTGGGCCATGGCAGTCCATGAACCAGCAAGTGCGCTTGGTGTTTGGTCTCTCTCAAATTGTGCTTTCATTACGCCCTCTGCTGTATGTACATTTACTGGAAATGTCTATACCAATCTTAGGGAAATGGAAGTGGTTTTGTGAAGGGCGCAGGGCAGAAAAAGACAAAAAAAATTGAGCACCTTTATCAAGAAATTGAGGACTGGCTGCGTAAGAGAGTCGCCCAGGGCAAAACTGGTGACTCTTTACCCTCGGAAGTGGACATTGCCACTAAGTTTGGCGTGAGCCGCATGACTGCTCGCCACGCCGTAATGAATTTGATGCGAGAGGGCTTGGTGGACCGAAAGCGAGGCGCCGGGACCTTTATTGCAGAAAAACCGCTTCACCGTCGAGAAGGCATTTTGCTCTCCTTCACTGAGGACATGGCACGCCGCGGCTTAGAGCCAAGCTCAACAATGATCTCCGGAAAAATTGAGGCCCCGTCCAAGAGTGATAAGTCGGCTTTGAAACTTGAAAAAGAATCCAAATGTGTGGTTGTCAAAAGAATTCGCTTGGCAGACAACAGGCCGCTTGCCTTGGAACGAGTGGCTCTTGTTCCCGCCGCCAAAGATGTATTGAAATATGACTTGGTTAACGGATCTCTTCATGAAGCGCTGCGACATATGGGATTTGCTCCTTATGTAGCAAATGGATGGCTAAGTGCTCGAGTAGCAACTGCTTCGGAAGCAAAGTATCTTGAAATTCCAATTAAGTCGCCTTTGTTGGTCGAGACAAGAATTATTGAGGACAAATCCGGAAACCCTCTTGAGTTTACAGAAACAGCGTATGTGGCAACTCGTTATGTTGTGGATATCAGGCTGAATTTTGCCCCGGCGTTTATTGCACCGTTTAATGCCGCACCGATCGAACCTGCATAAACACCTAAAGCTGCAGGCACAATCTTTATCGAATTTTCAGGTGAAACCTTTGATCGCATTTGTGCTTCCTTCAAAATCAATTTCAGAAAATAATCGCCGGATTGGGCTACACCTCCTCCGATGATAAAAATTTCTGGAGCCAAGACTGACATGACATTCGCTATTCCAATACCAAGCCACTTTGCAGCTTCCTCAAATGCAGCAATAGCTCTTCTATCACCGCCCATAGCGGAGGTGAAGGCCTCTTCTGGAGATTTAGTTCCGGCCATTTTCGAAATCGCACTCGCCGATGTCATTGTTTCAACGCAACCCTGTGCGCCACATCCGCATATTTCGCCGTCAGGATTTACTACTTGATGGCCAATTTCTCCAGCGCCTAATGTCGATCCCATGTGGATTTTTCCATCAATGACAATTCCACCACCAACCCCAGTGCCTAGAACAATGCACGCCACTGGACTTTTTCCCTTTGCCTGACCAGCGTGCGATTCAGCTAAAGCGAAAGCCCTAGCATCATTCAAAATATGCACGGGCAATTTGCATAGTGTCTCGATGGGGGCTTTCATCGGCTGATTTTTCCAATTTCCGGGCAAATTGGGAAAGAGGAGTATTTCACCTGTCGAGTGATCAAAAATTCCTGGAACTGCAACGCTAATCGCCTCTACGTCTTGGTACTTTTCGTTTGAATAGAAAAATGCAGTTTGTGCTAAAAGATTTACAACATACTCGGGACCGTTTGAGGCGTTAGTGAATATCGATGCTTTCTCAATCACCTTGCATTCAGAATCAACAACTTCAAGAACACAAATTTTGATATTTGTCCCGCCGAGATCCAGGCCCAAATATTTAGTCACGGCCAAATCTTGTCACATATTCGTCGAGCATGGCAGCAGTAGTTGTGGCGCCAGAGCGAGTTACACCAGCATCGAGCATATCAATTAGAGCGTCTAGGGTTCGAACTCCTCCAGCGCTCTTAATTTTGATATGAGGTGAAACGCTACTCTTCATTAACTTCACATCTTCCAACGTAGCGCCTGTCGGTGCATACCCAGTAGAAGTCTTGACGTAATGTGCACCGGCTTTTTCCGTCAATTTACATGCAATCACTTTTTCTTCATCAGTCAGATATGCATTTTCGAGGATAACTTTGACCATTTTTCCACCTGCTGCAGTCACAACTGCGGCAATATCTCGCTCCACTTCAAGGTAGTCGCCCGACTTGAGGAGTCCAATATTGAGAACCATGTCAATTTCAGTCGCTCCGTCGATGATTGCCTTTTGAGTTTCGAAAACTTTTGTTGCGGTGGTGGAAGATCCATGCGGGAATCCCACTACCGTGCCTATTTCTACATCTGTATCGTTAAGAAGATTTGCGCAGAAGCTAACATCACTAGGCTTACAACAAACCGATGCCACATTATATTTTTTCGCGATTTCGCAACCTTCACTTACTTGGTCACGTGTCATTTCAGGCTTGAGTAATGAATGATCAATAGTTTTTGCGATGGTCTCATAAGAATATTTTGGATGTGACATCAATTTCTCCTATACGTTTGAAACGGTGGACCATCCACCATCAATAATTAGCAATTGACCGGTGATGGCTTGATTTTCTAAAAGAAATAGATAGCCGGAAACCAAATCAGAGATTGGAAGTTGAGCTTCAATCAGGGGTTGCTTCATTTTGGTGAATTCCGCAATTTCTGGATTAGTAGCAGCGCGTGCCGCCATTGGTGTAGCAACAAGTCCAGGTACGATTGCATTGACTCGTATATTCGAGCCTATATACGAAGCGGCTAAAGCAGTCGTCAGCCCTGATATCCCGGCCTTAGCAGTGGCATAAGCGTGGGTCTGGAAAAACTGCGGCGAAGGCGACACTGCCAACACTGAACTCGTGAGAATCAAGGATCCCCCTCCATTTTTCATAAATATTTTTATTGCTTCACGTGCAGTGAGAAATGTCGTCGTCAAATTAAGTTCCAAGGTCTTATCCCAAGCTTCACGAGAAATTTCGTGGATTGCAGCATCTCCAAAGCTTCTTCCAGAGCCACCCGCAATCGCAACCACATCTGTAATAGATCCAAGAGCCTCAAATGCTTTTTTGAAACCAACTTCGACCGCTGCTTCATCACGTAAATCAATCGAGTCAAAACCCACCAAATTAGGAGCCCGTGACATTAAAGCCATGGCATCGGCATCTTCGCCGCCCAGCACGAATGTACCTATCCCCTTTTTATCTAGCGCTTCAACTAAGCCAGCAGCCATACCCCGGCTTCCTGTTATGACAACTTTTCGTTGGGAATCCATGGTCAAAAAATTATCATATTTTATCAAAGTTGTCTATACAACTTTAAACTTCTACCTGACAGAAAAGGCGTTTGCTGAAATCTGCTCCCATTTTCCGTCATTGATATCCGCCGACGGCGCAATCCAAGAACCGCCAACGCATATTACATTCGACAATTCTAAATAATTTTTATAGTTGTCGAGACTCACGCCGCCCGTTGGGCAAAATTTTAAGCCTTCTAAAACAGAGGAGATACTTCTCAAAAAATTTATTCCTCCTGAATCCTCGGCAGGAAAGAATTTAGCAACCGTTACTTCGTTTTCCATTAAGTACATTGCTTCAGAAACTGTGGAGCACCCGGGCAAAAACGGGACAGTGCCTTCTTTCAAATACTTTAGAAGCCCGGGGGTTACGCCCGGTGAGACCAAGAACCTCGCTCCTGCGCGAATGGCCTCCTCCGCCATCGAAATATTTAGCACAGTGCCCGCTCCGACTATCGCATCTGGAACTTCTTGCGCAATTTGCTTTATTGCTTGTAGCCCAGCTGAAGTCCGCAGAGTTATTTCAATTTTGGTTAGCCCAGCAGCGGCTAACGTCTTCGCCAACTTCACTGCATGATCTGCATTTTGAATCGTAATAACCGGGATGACTTTTTGAGCGTTCCAAAAATCAGTAGCTTCCACAAATCCCCCGAATCTAGTAAATCCAAAACCTGACCTTAGCGGTGGCACACAAAAACAAGCAAGTAGTTTGAGCTGGGTATACTGAGGCCAGCTTTCATTTCACCAGAGTGATGCATTAATGAGCCTATTTTGATAAGGCCCGAGTGCGGGTCGAACCCACACTTGGAGGATTTTAAGTACTCTGTCTCTGCGATTGGACTAC
>JBAXIC010000031.1:0-16241 GCA_037138575.1 Actinomycetes bacterium | reverse complement strand
GCTTTCGATCTCTTTCCAATGACACATCACATTGAATGTGTTGCACTGTTTGAGCCGGCTAAGGTATCTTGACGCTCAAGTACGCGATGTTTCATAAGGGGAGAAAATGAGTAAAAACTCTTTCAGCGCAAAGAAAAACCTAGAAGTTGCGGGCAAGAGTTACGAGATATTCGATATCTCCACAATCGAAGGCGCAGGTAATCTGCCTTTCTCACTCAAAGTTCTCCTAGAAAACCTACTTCGTACCGAAGATGGCGCCAACATCACGGCCGATCACATCACAGCCCTTGCACACTGGAATCCAGCGACTGAACCTGATACTGAAATTCAATTCACTCCCGCCCGAGTTGTTATGCAGGATTTCACCGGCGTTCCTTGCATCGTAGATCTTGCAACTATGCGTGAGGCGATTGTTGAATTAGGGGGAGATGCTTCAAAAGTTAACCCTTTAGCTCCGGCCGAATTAGTTATTGATCACTCAGTAATTGCCGATGTTTTTGGAACAAAGGATGCTTTTGAGAAAAATACCGATATTGAATATGAGCGCAACCAAGAGCGCTATCGCTTCTTGCGATGGGGGCAGACTGCCTTTGATGAGTTCAAAGTTGTTCCACCTGGAACAGGAATCGTTCACCAAGTAAATATTGAATATTTGGCTCGAGTCGTAATGACTCGCACGGTTAATGGAACTCTACGCGCCTATCCAGATACTGTGGTTGGAACAGATTCACACACAACAATGGTTAATGGCCTTGGCGTTTTGGGCTGGGGAGTCGGCGGAATTGAAGCCGAAGCCGCTCTTCTAGGACAGCCAGTATCGATGTTGATTCCTCGCGTGGTTGGATTTAAATTAACAGGGCAACTGCCACTTGGAACAACTGCCACCGATATGGCCCTCACTATTACCGAAATTCTGCGCAAGCATGGTGTTGTCGGAAAGTTTGTCGAGTTTTACGGCCCAGGTGTTGTATCAGTGCCAATGGCCAACCGAACAACAATTGGAAACATGTCTCCTGAATATGGATCAACATGTGCAATCTTCCCAATTGATGAAGAGACGCTTCGTTACTTGCGACTAACTGGTCGCAGTGAAGATCAAGTTTCATTGGTAGAAAGCTATTCGAAGCAGCAAGGCCTGTGGCATGATCCTTCAATCGAGCCACGTTTTTCAGAACATGTTGAGCTCGATTTATCAACGGTAGTTCCATCAATTGCCGGTCCAAAACGTCCGCAGGATCGCATCTCGCTTAGTGATTCAAAGAGCGCTTTTGAAAAGATTTTGCCAACGTACTACTCAGATAAAACTTCTAAGAGTGAAGTTACAGCTGGTGCAACTCGTGTTAAAAACGGTGACGTTGTTATCGCATCGATTACATCGTGTACTAACACTTCTAACCCTTCAGTCATGATTGGCGCAGCGCTACTTGCCAAAAAGGCAGTTGAAAAGGGTTTGAAGTCCAAGCCGTGGGTTAAAACAACACTTGCTCCGGGATCCAAAGTAGTTACTGATTATTACGATCGCGCAGATCTGACTCAATATATGGAAGCCCTTGGCTTTAACTTAGTTGGATATGGATGCGTTACCTGTATTGGTAACTCAGGTCCACTTCCGATTGAGATTAGCAAAGCGGTCAATGATGGCGATTTGGCTGTTACTGCGGTTCTATCTGGCAACCGCAACTTTGAAGGACGTATTAGTCCTGATGTGAAGATGAACTACTTAGCCTCACCTCCTCTAGTTGTTGCCTATGCAATTGCAGGAACTATGGATCATGATTTTGAAAAGGATTCTCTAGGTAAAGACCAGGACGGCAACGATGTTTTCTTAGCTGATATCTGGCCAACTCCATCAGAAATTCAAACCGTGATTGAATCTTCAATCTCATCGGCGATGTTTACTAAAGATTATGCATCTGTCTTTGATGGCGATCATCGATGGAAATCACTTGCAACCCCAACAGGAAAAACCTTCGAATGGGATTCGCAATCAACCTATGTTCGCAAGCCACCTTATTTTGATGGAATGCCAAAAACTCCAACACCAGTTGTTGATATTGCCGGCGCCCGAGTTCTTGCAATACTGGGAGATTCAGTTACAACAGATCACATCTCACCTGCTGGAAATATCAAGGCAGATTCACCTGCGGGTAAATATTTAGCCGATCACGGAATTGATCGCAAAGACTTTAATTCTTATGGTTCACGTCGCGGAAATCATGAAGTAATGATCCGTGGAACTTTTGCCAATATCCGTCTAAAAAATCTTTTGCTAGATGGCGTTGAAGGTGGATTCACTCGTAACTTTGCAAGTGGTGGGGAGCAATCAACTATTTACGATGCATCAGTTGCCTACCAAGAGGCGGCTACTCCACTAGTGATTCTTGCGGGCAAAGAGTATGGCTCTGGTTCATCACGTGACTGGGCGGCAAAAGGAACGGCGTTACTTGGTGTTCGCGCAGTAATTGCCGAGAGCTTTGAACGTATCCATCGCTCGAATTTAATTGGAATGGGAGTGCTTCCTCTTCAATTCACCAATGGTCAGAATGCACAATCACTTGGTCTGACCGGCGAGGAAGTATTTTCAATCAGCGGTATTACCGCGCTAAACACCGGGGGAGTTCCAAAGGAGCTCACTGTCACTGCCGGGGATAAGAATTTCACCGCAACCGTGCGCATAGATACCCCAGGTGAGGCAGATTATTATCGCCACGGTGGAATCATGCAGTATGTCTTGCGTTCGCTCTTAAACGCCTAAGCGCCTAAACTTAACGCCATGTTGAGCCAGATCAATTCCCCTGCCGATTTGGCAACCCTGTCTCACGATCAACTCATCGAGCTCAGCGCCGAGATCCGCGCGCTACTCGTTGAAAAGGTTTCTAAAACGGGCGGCCACCTGGGGCCGAATTTAGGCGTCGTTGAACTTACTCTTGCCATTCATCGAGTATTTGAATCTCCCAAAGATGTCATCGTTTTCGATACGGGCCATCAATCATATGTTCATAAGATGCTCACTGGACGTGCTCAGGCTTTTGATCATTTACGTCAGCGCGGTGGAATCTCTGGCTATCCAAACCGCGTTGAAAGCCCTCATGATGTAATCGAAAATTCGCATGCTTCCACAGCTCTATCTTGGGGAGATGGAATCTCTCGGGGATTTTCAATTCAAGGATCTAAAGATCGCCATGTTGTTGTAGTTGTTGGTGATGGAGCTTTAACTGGCGGAATGTCATGGGAGGCGCTCAATAACATCGCCCCTGAACAAAAACGAAATCTTGTAATAGTTGTTAATGACAATGCCCGTTCTTATTCACCAACCATTGGCGGCGTAGCAACGTATCTTTCAACGTTGCGCGTTACTAGCGGTTACGAAAAGTTCCTTGATTGGGGCAAAGAGGTTTTGCATAAGACTCCAGTTGTTGGAGTTCCAATCTATGAGACATTGCATGGAATGAAAAAGGGTATTAAAGATATTGTCGCACCGCAGGGAATGTTTGAGGATTTGGGTCTCAAATATATGGGACCAATCGATGGGCATGACATCGCGGCGATGGAAAAAGCCCTTCATCAAGCTAAAGAGTATGGCGCTCCAATTTTAGTTCACGCAATTACTGAAAAAGGTAAGGGGCATCAACCTGCAGTTGCCGATGAAGCAGAGAAATTCCATGCAGTTGGTGTAATTGACCCAGAAACAGGAGAGCCACTATCTAAAAGTGGAACTTCCTGGACAAAGGTGTTTGCGCAAGAACTTGTTGAAATTGGAAAATCACGCAGCGATATCGTTGCAATAACAGCGGCGATGCTCGGGCCAACAGGTCTCGATCAATTTCAAGCGGCATACCCTGAACGAACAATCGATGTTGGAATCGCAGAACAACATGCAGTGACAAGTGCTGCAGGCCTTGCATTTACGGGTCTGCATCCAGTTGTTGCCGTTTATTCAACCTTTCTAAACCGCGCTTTTGATCAGATGCTTCTTGATGTGGCTTTGCATAAGGCCGGCGTGACTTTCGTTCTCGATCGTTCGGGAGTTACAGGAGATGATGGTCCTTCTCATCATGGAATCTGGGATTTAGCGCTCACAGGAATCGTCCCAACGATGCATGTTGGGGCACCTCGCGATGGTGCACGATTAAAGGAGCTTTTGCGCGAGGCTTTAAACATTAACGATGCGCCATCAATGGTGCGCTTTCCAAAAGGTTCAGTTCAAGAAGATATCCCTGCTTTTGAACGCCGCGATGGAATTGATGTTTTGTATCGAGGCGAAAGTGCCGATGTATTAATGATTAGTGTTGGCGCAATGGCAGCAATTGCCGTAGAAGCTGCATCTTCTGCATACCGTGAAGGTGTAGGCGTAACCGTTATTGATCCTCGTTGGGTTAAACCATTGCCGCAATCACTTATCCGCATGGCAGAGCGCTACAAGAGTGTCGTAGTTCTTGAGGATGGAATTCGACATGCCGGAATCGGAAGCACAATCTCCGAGATGTTTAGAGATGCGGGCGTCTTGATTCCATTGCACTCAATCGGAGTACCACTTGAATTTATCGAACATTCAAAACGCGGCGAAATCTTGAACGATATTGGAATGACCGCTCAAAATATCGCGCGCAGTGTTGTTGAGTGGAGTAGCTCTCTTAAGGAAGAGATGCAACTCCCTTCGGATGAAAACGTTGACCGCAAGCAGCCTCGCTAATTCCTTCTCGATCTAAGTAAGGCAAGATTCCACCGAGATGCATTGGCCATCCAGCGCCCATCAACATGCACAAATCAATTTCAGCAGCAGTTGTAACAACGCCCTCATCGAGCATCATTCTTGCTTCAACTGCAAGGGCAGTGAGCGCACGAATTCGCACTTGATCAGCCGTCGATGGTGAATCACCTTTATGAATCAACGCGATGGCAGCTGGGTTAGCCCCAACGGATCCATCTTCATTTTTAATATAGAAGTTACGAACGCCTTCTTTAACCATTGACTGCATTGTTGGAGAAATTCGATATCGCTGCCCAAGATTTGCATGAAGCGTTTCTGAAACATGAAGTGCGACTCCAGGTCCTACAAGGTCAAGTAGTTGGAATGGAGACATTGGGAACCCGATTGAACGCATTGCATTGTCAGCTACATCAGGAGCCGTGCCTTCATCAACTGCATCAGTAATTTCGCCCATGAAGCGGGTTAATAGGCGATTTACCACAAATCCCGGTGCATCTTTGCAGATGATCATGGTCTTCTTTAACTCTTTTCCTACAGCGATTGCTGTGGCAGTTGTTGCGTCATCAGTGGCACTAGTTCGTGCAACTTCAAGTAGAGGCATCACAGCAACTGGGTTGAAGAAATGGAAGCCGACAACTCGTTCTGGGTTTTTCAATCCTTCACTCATTCGCTCAACGGAAAGAGAAGAAGTATTTGTTGCCAAAACACATTCAGCGGAAACGATTGCTTCAAGTTTCTTGAACAGTTCTTGCTTAAGTGAGAGTTCTTCGAAGATAGCTTCAATTATGAAATCGCAACCTGCATACACGCTTTGATCAGCAGAGCCTGAAATCAATAGCGAGAGTCGGCCTGCAGTCTCTGCAGACATGCGTTTCTTCTCAACTAATTTAGCCAACTCGTTCTTAACCCAGGCCACGCCTTTATCGGCTCGCTCTTGATCTATATCGGTCATAACAATTGGGCATTTCAAGTTTCGAAGAAGCAGTAGCGCCAACTGTGATGCCATCAACCCTGCACCGACCACGCCCACCTTTGTTACTTTGCGAGCTAACGCAGGCTTTGGTGCACCTTCAACTTTCTTTCGCTTTTTCTGAATGACATTAAAGGCATAGAGGGATGCGCGAAGCGGATCACTCATTGTTAAATCAGCAAGGGCCACATCTTCAGCATCAAAACCCGCACCTAATGTATTGCTGCGTGCGGCAGATATTAATTCGATTGCTTTGAAAGGCGCGGCGATTTCAGCTCCGCCATATTTCTTAAGAGCAGCAGCTTTACCAGTTGCAAGAGCTGATTCCCATGCAGGATCTTGGCTGTAATCCTTGCGCTCTACTTTTGTTGTGCCGTTAAGAACCCCAGCGGCAAATGCGATCGAACGCTCAAGGAAATCTGATGGTTCATAGACTGCATCAACAACTCCAAGTGTGAGCGCATCTTTTGCTTTCATCATTGTGTTGTTATTTAACGCATTTAACATAATTACTTGAATTGCACGCTCTGGGCCAATTAGTTTGGGGAGAATCGTCGCTCCACCCCAGCCAGGAACCAAACCTAAAAACACTTCAGGTAGTGCTGTGAATGCAGTCGATGCCAGAGTTCGGAATTGGCAGTGAAGTCCAACTTCAAGTCCACCGCCCAGTGCTAGGCCATTGATAAATGCAAAGGTAGGAATACTTGAGTCACCGAATCGGCGAAATACATCGTGACCTAGTTTGCCAATTGCAAGTGATTGCTCTCGGTTACTTATAAAAGAAAGGGCAGATAAATCAGCACCAGCGGCAAAGATAAATGGTTTGCCCGTAATCGCAATAGCTGCAGGTTTGCGTGAAGTTGCCTCAGTGATTGCGGCATCGAGTGCTTGTAATGATTGTGGACCAAAAGTATTGGGACGGTTATGGTCATGACCATTATCGAGAGTGATTAGTGCCAATGTTCCTTTTGCGCCAAAGGCGCTTAAATCAACATCGCGCACCAGGGCCTGTGTTACAACTTCTTCTGGTGCACCTTCTGGGAGTTTGATATCTACGCTCATTTATTTCACCTGACCATTAAAGTGTGGGTTTTCCCAAATCACTGATCCGCCCATTCCTAGGCCAATACACATTGTTGTTAATCCATATCTAACTTCTGGATGATCCTCAAAAGAACGAGCCAGGTTGAGCATCAAGCGAACCCCGGAGGATGCAAGTGGGTGGCCCACTGCAATTGCGCCACCAAATGGATTAACGCGCACATCGTCATCGGCGATTCCAAAGTGCTCAAGGAATGCGATTACTTGAACTGCAAAGGCCTCATTAATTTCAAAGAGACCAATATCTTCAATTGTTAAACCAGCTTGCTTTAATGCTTTTATTGTTGAAGGAACTGGACCAAAGCCCATTACCTCAGGCTCTACTCCGGCAAATGCATAAGAAACTAAGCGGGCCTTAATTGTTAGACCTAACTCTTTTGCTTTATCTTCACTTGCAAGTAGCGCCGCAGTAGCACCATCATTTAACCCAGAAGAGTTACCTGCTGTTACACGGCCAGCTGGCCTAAAAGGAGTTTTTAATCCTGCCAAACCTTCTAATGTGGTTTGGGGACGTGGCGGTTCATCAACTGTTGCAATGGTCCATCCAAGTTCAGCGTTACGTGCGGCCATTGGAATTAAATCTCGTTGGATTAAACCAGCTTCGTAGGCTTCGGCAGTTTTAATCTGCGAGTTAAGTGCGTAGGCATCCGTGCGCGCTTTAGTGATAGTTGGAAAGCGATCATGTAAACGTTCAGCCGTTGCACCCATTGCTAATGCATCTTGTTCAACAATTTTTTCTGCCAAGTAGCGCGGATTTGGATCTAAACCTTCACCAATTGGGTGATTGCCCATGTGCTCGACTCCGCCAGCGATTGCAATATCGTTTGAACCAAATGCGATTGCCCCAGCGATAGTTGTTACTGCAGTCAATGCACCTGCGCACCATCGGTCAACTGAATAACCTGGGACTGTATTTGGTAGACCCGCCAGCAACGTAGCGCTGCGCCCAATATTCATTCCTTGATCACCGGTTTGTGTTGCAGCTGCGATTGCAACATCATCGATAGCGCTGTGATCGACTAATGGATTTCGATCGAGCAATCCGCGAATTGCACGCACAATAAGATCATCGGCGCGAGTACCGGAATACATCCCTCCCGATTTTCCAAAAGGGGTACGAACGGCATCGACTAAGACAACTGTGCGAGACATAGTGATCCTTTACTGGGCTGGTGTAGCGGTTATGTTACCCGCCAGTAAGGAATTGCGACAGCGCCTAGGCAGATGTGAGTTGGCGGGTCCTGGGCTTTGCAAGGTAGGGAACAAGTACTGCAACC
Organism: Actinomycetes bacterium; assembly: GCA_037138575.1. Taxonomy (GTDB): domain Bacteria; phylum Actinomycetota; class Actinomycetes; order Nanopelagicales; family Nanopelagicaceae; genus Planktophila. The sequence goes on along the minus strand of JBAXIC010000031.1, from coordinate 8,182 downwards.
AAATAGATCGCCCAGATTCCAAGTTGAAGCCATGAAGTTGTTGTATCAAATCCCACAGTTCCTCCAAGAGCTGCGCTTGCAATTGAATCATCAGGGATAGAGGCCGTTAAATCCCAGGCATAGGCGTGAGCTCCGGGTAGCCAACCCAGTTCTTGAAATTCATGAACTGCATAGGAGAGAACTCCGGCGGCAACGACGATTAAGGCAACTCCGGTGTATTTAAAGAATTTGCTGAGATTCAAATTGATAGAGGATTTATAAATCAGATATCCAAGAGCGATTGCAACGGCAAAACCAAGGGATAAACCGATCGCCGAACTCTTCGTATCGGCAACGGTTTTAAAGTTCGAGTAGATAAATAGGGCTGTTTCAAGGCCTTCACGTACGACCGCTAAAAACACCACTGCTGCAAGGGCAAGTGGTCCCGTCAATACAGCTGAATCAACTTTTCCATGAAGCTCGGTTTTTAGGAATCGCGCCGAACGTTTCATCCAAAAAACCATCCACGTAACAAGGGCAACAGCCAGTAGCGATGTCGTGCCAGCAAATAATGCAGTTGCGTGTTCGCTCATTCCGCCAGAGGTTCGAGAGAGGAATAATCCAAGGCCTAGACTCATGGCTACAGCTGCTATAACGCCACTCCATAATGGCCCCAGGAGAGCGCGTCGCCCGCTTTTGACGATGTAGGCAACCAAAATCCCGACAATCAATGCTGCCTCTAGGCCTTCGCGCAGGGCGATGATAAATGTGCTCACCATGGGTAAAAATCTAAGGGGTAGAGGGTATTTACGCAACTTAAGTGTTGCGTAAATCAGGCCTCTTCGGCTGTGGTTTCTAGCACAGGCTCTATGGTCGCTAGCGCCTCTTTCTCAAGCAGTGCATCGGTGATCGCGTCCCCCACCAAATCGACCTGCCAACTTCGCGCCCCAAGAGCTAGAAGATATTCGCGGACAACTTGAGGTGAGCGTTCGTGCGTTGACGGTGTTGGAGGAGACCAACATATTCTACGAACGGTTTCAGGAGTGATTAAGTTTTCAACTGGGATGACATTCTCATCTGCGATTTTTTCAATCGCTGCGCGAGCATGCGAAAGGGGGGCATATTTTTCAGGAAACTTATCTCGCCATAATTTAATGGGCGGCAATGTATCGGCGTTAGTACGCATCGCAGGCCACTGGCTCTCGGGCAGAGCAACAGCACGAGAAACTGCATCTAACCAGATCTTTATATTTTCTAGCCAACGTGCTCGTAAGCCCAATGGGCGCAAAACTTTCTCAAACTCCTTTTTATTTTTCGGAGGATTGAGGGAAATCTCAACTATTGCAGAATCATTGAGAAGTTTGCCTCCAGCAATATCTTGCGCTTTTGCAATCTCATCTCGCGCGATCCAAAGTTCACGGATTATTGCTAGTTGATCACGGCGTTTAATTTTATGCATCCCTGAAGTTCGTCGCCAAGGATCAATGCGCGGAGGGGGAGGAGGAGCAAGAAGGATTGATGCAAACTCTTCATGTGCCCACTTGTCTTTTTTTGCTTCAATCAAAATCGTTTCAACTTTGTCGCGCAGTTCAACCAAGAGTTCGACATCTAGAGCGGCGTAGGTAAGCCATTCTTGTGGCAATGGTCGGACAGACCAATCGGCGGCGCTATGTTCTTTAGCAAGAGAAACGCCCATGAGGGATTCCAATAATGGCCCAAGACCCACGCGGGGAAGACCTGCAATTCGACCACCCAATTCAGTATCAAATAATCGTTGTGGATTGATTCCGAGTTCACGTAAACATGGAAGATCCTGTGTGCTGGCGTGGAGAATAACTTCATCGCTATTGAGAAGTTCATTGAGTGCACCCATTAAAGGGTGACCCGGACCAAAAGCAATGGGATCAATCAGATGCAGTCCACCATTGTTTCGCTTAATTTGAATGAGATAAGCACGAGCGCTATAGCGAAAACCAGATGCACGTTCGGCATCAACAGCGAATGGACCCGATCCTTGAGCCAACTCTGCTAATGCACCTTCGAATAATTTTTCAGTATCAATAATTGCTGGGGTGCCGCCAGCAGGGCTAAGAAGTGGAACTGCTGTTATTTCTTCTGACATGGATTTTCTTAACGACGCTTTGCAGAAGAGATAGTAGAAATTCCTTCTGGGATAGGTTCAAGCCCAGCAACGTTAGCGATCAATCGACACCAACCGGCAATGTGTGTCATGAGATCGGCCGGATTTGAAACCAAGGGAGTCCATGAGGCACGAATTTCAATTTCAGCTTCATCATTGCGTGGAGAAAGTTTTCCGAAAGATGCACTTGATACTCGTGTAACTGTGCCACTTGGTGCAGCCAAGGAACACTCTTCCGTTTCAAGTGCCTCAAGAAACCAACTCCAACCAACTTCAGGAAGCAGTGGATCTTGCTGCATGATGGGATCTACGTCAGCGCGTACAAATGTTACGCAGCGAAATTCACCTTCCCAAGTGTCTTGACCGCCAGGTTCGTGCAGAAGTACGAATCGACCTGACGCAATTTCATCTTCATCATCACCCAATAAGCCATTGCTCACATCAGCAGAAAAGGCGAAAGAGTACATTGCTAATTTTTGGGGTGCTGGAACTTCTTCCAAAACTATTTCAGAACGGGGAGTAAATGCGCGAAGGTTGTTGATTAATTCTTCAAAGCCCTTGGCATCCACTGCCTAAGAATAAACAGCCAGTAGCCCTATTCATGGGAGGCAGGGCTGTAACCTTGCGCATATGGCCTCACTCCTTGCATTACTTTCAAGCATGCTGTGGGGGACCTCAGATTTTGAAGGTGGGCGATTAAGCAAAAAGCACGCACCAATTGCTGTACTTGGTTTTTCACAAGTTCTTGGTTTGATATTTGGAATAGTTTTAATGCTATCGACCGGTGCATGGAAAGCTCACGCATTTGGTGATGGCGGATATTTAATTCCAGGGATATTTGCTGGTCTTCTTGGTTATTTTGGATTGTTCTGTCTTTACGCAGGATTATCGACTGGTCGTATGGGTGTTGTTTCTCCCATTAGTTCAATGGGCGCAGTTGTTCCATTGACCTATGCATTGCTTAATGGAGACAAGCTATCAACTGTTACGTCTATTGGTGTTGTGCTTGCACTAGTAGGTGTCTTCTGTGCAAGTGGACCCGAACTCTCACAAGGCCTGCCCCTCAAACCACTGTTGCTCGCATTTGGCGCAGCGGTTGGATTTGGTAGCGCTTTAACTTCAATGTCAATTGGTTCGCAGTCAAGTGCTTTAATGACAATGGTGTCAATGCGTGCGGCAACCTTCTTTGTGACCATAAGTATTGCGATTAAATTTCGCACGCTTGGTAAATTTTCCAAAAAAGAGTATCCATCATTGGCATTCATCGGAGTCGCTGATTTCCTAGCAAATGTCCTTTTAGGAGTTGCCTGCAATAAAGGTTTGGTTTCAATTGCAATGGTGCTCGGCTCACTATTTCCAATTGCAACTGCGATCCTTGCATTTAAATTTCTGCATGAACGCTTACTTAAAGTTCAATACATAGGAATCGCACTTGCCGTTGGTGGAGTTGCCTTAATCTCAGCTTTCTAATTGTGTGCTGAGTAAAAATCTGTACCGTCCACCGAAGTTAAAGTATGGTGAGCAAATTTACTGAGGAGTCCTTGCCAGTCGATTTGATGATCGCCGCCGATAACAGGAGTAACGCTAAGATCCAGTTGGTCGATTAAACCCTGCTCAATAAGTTCAAAGATGATTGATGTTCCAGCCTCAATAAGTATTCGCTCTCCAAAGATGGACTTAGCTTTAGCCAATGCCTGTGCAGCAGACATGTTCCAGAGATGCGATAAATCATTTCCGGCAACGGGATTTATTGTCGATTTTGAAATAATTACTAATGGCACAGGAGTTTGCTTATACGGTTCATGGCGTGCGGTGTTTCCACCGATAAGGATGCAATCAACTTTTCGTCTGCGGGCCAAAAAAGCTGAGCGATCGGCATCAGATGAAACGCCGTTGGAGCTATTGTCTTTCGATGTTGACCCATCTCGCCCAACGACTAACGATGCAACTGTGCTCATTTGACCTACTATCGCAGATTTACGGCGATTTCACAGGTCCGAATCACGCTTAAAAGTTGAGTTGACACGTGAAACCTAGTTAGCCTTGAACCCATGTATCGGCGCATCCTTCCTCGCGCGCTCTTGGCTTTGGTCATGTGTGCGGCATTGGCAACTCCTGCCCAAGCCGCTCCATCGCTGGCAGAAGTTCAGGCAAAGGTTCAGTTACTTGAAGAAGAAGCGACAACAGCGGCTGAAGGCGCTCAAGAAGCCAAAGTTAAGTTGGCGGTATTAACTCGCACGCTCAATGGGATCAAGGCAAAGGCTGCCGTTCAGGGTCAGACGCTTTCTGCACTTCAAAAATCTCTCGGAACTATCGCAGTCGAACAGTACAAAGCTGGCGGAATGGGCCAATCGTTAGAGCTGCTCTTTTCTTCCAATCCGAGTTTATATCTCTCATCGGCTGGAGCACTTGATGCGATCAGTCGTCGTAAATCAGTTCAACTTCGCACTTACCAAGCCGCGCAGCAGCGTCTAAATGCAACGACTTTAACTGTAAATGACAAGATGGCCCTCGTCGCAGCGGCAGAAAAGAAATTCAAAGCTCAATCAGCAATGGCGCAAACTAAATTAGCTCAAGCCGAGGCACTTCTATCTAAATTAACAAAAGCCGAACGTGAGCGCTTAGCAAAACTTGCCGCTGCCCAAGAAGATGCTGACCAAGTCTCATCACAAGCTGCGGCGCGAGCACTTTCAGGCGTCTCTGGACGTGCTGGTATAGCGATTAAATTTGCGCTCAAGCAGATTGGCGATCGTTATGTTTTTGGCGCGGCTGGATTAGTTACTTGGGATTGTTCGGGATTGACTATGCGTGCATACCAAGCTGCCGGAGTTTCACTCCCACACTCTTCTGCCGCACAATCGCGGATGGGAAAGAAAGTCTCGCTTAAGGCGCTAAAGCCTGGAGATTTATTATTTTTCGGTCACCCCGTTTCGCACGTGGGAATGTATATCGGTGGCGGAAAGATGGTTCATGCTCCACGTTCTGGTTCTCGCGTAAAAGTTACATCGAGTGGATCGTTAGGAAGCAAACCACTAGTGGGGGCCCGTCGTTTCTAAAAAAACATTATTTGTTACCAATGATTTTGGTCCACGCGCCGGGGGAATTGAAACCTTCATCATTGGTTTAATAGAACGTCTTCCGCGATCGAGCATTATTGTTTACACATCGGGCCAGGAAGATAGTGCTCAATATGATGCAGATTGGTTTCAGAAGTTCGGTGTTGAAGTGATTCGAGATAGATCGAAGATCTTGTTACCAACCCCGCGTGTTAATAGTGCCGTTGCCAAGTTAATACAGGAGAGAGCGATAACAACCGTAGCTTTTGGTGCTGCTGCACCTCTGGCCTGGATGTCGGCAAAATTGCGCAGAGCGGGGGCGCAACGAATCGTGGCTCTTACACATGGTCATGAAGTCTGGTGGTCAAAAGTATTCCCATTTAATCTAATAATGCGCCGCATTGGCACAACGACTAATTCACTCACTTATCTAGGAGATTTCACGCGCACTGCAATTTCAGGGTCGTTAACCAAGAAAGATGCCGCTGCGATGTGCAAGATTGCCCCAGGAATTGATGTAGAACATTTCAGGCCAGTTGATTCATCATCACTTCGTCAATCATTAGGCCTTGAGCACAAGAAAGTAATTGTGAGTGTTGGGCGATTAGTACATCGAAAAGGACAGGACTTTCTCATTGAGTCGATGCCGTTAATATTGAAATCGGTACCCGAGGCGCATCTTCTTTTAGTCGGCCAAGGTCCATATCGCAAACATTTAGAGGAACTTGTAACTAAGCATGGTCTTATCGAACATGTCACTTTTATTGGTCGAATTCAATATGCCGACTTACCTCGCTACATTTGCGTTGGCGATATCTTTGCAATGCCATCTCGATCTCGGTTTGCAGGATTAGAAGTTGAGGGGCTAGGAATTGTCTATCTAGAGGCAAGCGCGTGTGGATTACCAGTTGTTGCCGGTGCATCAGGTGGTGCGCCAGATGCGGTACTTGAGGCGATAACAGGCTTTGTTGTAGATGGCACAGAGTGCAAAGAAATTTCAGCCCGCGTAATCGAACTTTTGCTCGATGAGGAGCTACGTATATCGATGGGTGTAGCTGGACGAAATTGGATAATTAAGGAATGGCGTTGGGAAATCTGGGCCGCTAAATTTGCTCAACTATTAGCTGATTAAGCCGCGCTTCTTAGCCGCGTGCACTGCTGCACTGCGATTTGTTACTTCCAATTTGCGATAGATGGAAGCAAGATGTGTTTTAACAGTCGCTTGGCTGATAAATAAGTTTTTTGAAATCTGATCTGTACTTTGCCCTTTTTCAATGGCGGCAATTAAATCGAACTCACGCGGTGTTAACTGAGAAAAAACCTGTTGATAAACATTGACCAATAAATGTGAATTAAAACTTAAAGGAGCAATCAATGCCTGTTGAATTGCTGTAAGCAAAGAAGCAATAGGTTCAGACTTTGATATAAATGAGCTGGCCCCGGCTTTTTGTGCAGCGATAACGCTATTGGCATCATCATGAAGAGTTAACACGATGATGGCAATCTCTTTGGATAATGAACGAATCCAGGTAATAAGTTCGAAACCAGTTCCATCGCCAAGATTGATATCAATTGTCACAACTTGTGGATTGAACTGCGCGATGGCAGCCCGGGCGCAGGAAACAGAATCTGCTTCATAAATCGAGTCAAAGCCTTGATTGGCTAGAGCCTTCTTCAAACCTTCTCTAACAATTGCATGGTCATCAACAATGAGCAGTTTGGTCATTTTGAAGCCACGGGTATCGAAATCATTACCTTGGTTCCACTGAAATCAGATTCAACCCGAAGGTGAGCGCCAATTTCGTTGGCGCGTTCGACCAGCCCCGCTACTCCGTAGTGATCGTCCTTTTCGGTGAAGCCACCAATCCCGTTATCTGCAATAGATATTTCTACACTCGAACCCTGCGAATGTTTGATTGCATTGGTTATAACTTCATTGAAAATGCGGTCGAGATTATTACGAACTTCATTTCCGGAGTTAAGCTGAATATTAACTACATCGGATGCGCGAAGATTAAAAATCTCCCTGCGGACTTTGTCGATCATTGTTGTGACATCAAAACGTAATGCACGCAAAGAAGCTCTATTAGTTTCTACAAGTTCAGTGGCCATGATTGAATCGATGGCGTAACCCAACCCCACGAGATCTTGTGCAATCCCATCATGTAACTCCTGCGCGAGTTTTACCCGCTGAGAGATGTTCACATGATTACTTTGTGAAGAGTAGTTCGATCTCCTTTGCGAACTCCTTCGCAACGACGTGGCGCCTTACCGAAAGCTTTGCAGTCAGATGTCCGCCCGCAATAGTGAAATCAGTTGGCAAAATAATAAATTTACGGATTGATTCAGCGCGACTTACAGCCTTATTGGCATCATCTACGGCGGTCTGTATAACAGCAATTAGATCAGGATCATTGGCAAGATCGACCATCGAAGCACCTTCCTTCTTATGGTTTGTGATCCAAGCTTTAAGCGCATCTTGATCAATAGTTACAAGAGCTGCAATAAATGGTTGATTATCTCCAACAACCATACATTGGCTCACTAATGGATGTGCGCGTAAGCGATCTTCGAGCACGGCAGGTGCAACATTCTTGCCTCCAGCAGTAACGATGAGTTCTTTCTTACGGCCAACGATGTATAGAAAACCTTCGTCATCGAGTTTTCCAAGATCTCCGGATTTGAACCAGCGCTCCTGGTCAAAGACTTCATCGTTAGCAGCATCATTTTGCCAATATCCACGCATAACAATCGGGCCGCGAATAAGAACTTCGCCATCTTCGGCGATTTTGATTGATGTTCCAGGAATAGGTCGGCCTACTGAACCGACACGATGCGCACTTGTTAAGTTAAGTGTTGCACCAGCAGTAGTTTCAGTTAAACCGTAGCCTTCTAAAATTGTTATTCCAGCACCGCGATAGAAGTGACCTAAACGTGAACCAAGAGGTGCACCGCCTGAGATTGCCGCCTCAACGCGTCCGCCTAGTCCAGCCCGAATCTTGGAGTA
>JBAXIC010000030.1:0-17074 GCA_037138575.1 Actinomycetes bacterium | reverse complement strand
AACCACTCACAATCACTGGAGCTTGCCTTCTTGGTTGCTGAGATGTTGCGCGACCGCTAATTTTCTCCTTGTGTCTTTATTAGTTACCACCCTTAAAACACCTGTCGGCAACCTCAATCTGCTTGCTAACGATCAGATTTTAATCGGTGCAAACCTGTCAACAATTAGCGCTTTTAAAGCCGGTAAAGATATAAAAATCGTTAAATCAATTCCCGTAATTAGTGAATTAATTGGTGATTACTTTGACGGCGACATAAATGCAATCAATGGAATAAAAGTTTCTCAACCCGGTGCGCCGTTTTCCCAAGCTGCATGGAAAGCAATGCGAAAGATTTCTGGTGGCAAAGTAATGTCATATGCTGATATCGCTGATCGCGCAGGTTCACCCGCAGCTGTACGCGCAGCTGGAAGTGCCTGTGCAAATAATGCGATCATGTTGGTTGTTCCATGCCACCGAGTCGTAAAGACTGGGGGAGCGTTAGGAAATTACGCATACGGTGTTTCTAAAAAGGAGTGGCTACTACGCCACGAGGGCTACCTTTAAAATTTCAATAGCCTCATTGCATTGAGCATCATCGAAATCTAAATGAGTAACTAAGCGAGCATATTTGGGACCGAGTGCGCTTATCCATAAACCCTTTTCACCACAGCGAGCTGCAAGCTCTGCGGCGGTTATTGATAATTTCGCAAGATCAAGACCAACGATATTTGTCTGAACAGTATGTGGATCAATCAAAGAGGAATCCAAGGCCGCAATTGCAACTGCAATCTCTTTAGCGCGACGGTGGTCATCGGCTAATCGTTGTATGTTGTTATCGAGTGCGTAATGACCGGCAGCAGCAAGTAAACCAACTTGACGCATTCCTGCGCCATATCGTTTGCGCCATACGCGGGCCTTAGCAACTCGGTCTTTCGTAGAGAGCATCACGGAACCAATTGGTGCGCCTAAACCTTTTGATAAACAGATGCTGATTGTGTCGAAGTATTTTCCATATTCAGTAAATGAAACGCCACTTGCGATATGTGCATTCCAAATACGGGCGCCATCAAGATGAAGCGCCAAGCCCATTTCATCGGCTCCTGAACGAAGTGCGGCAATCTCAGTTATTGGCTGAACAGTTCCGCCACCAAAGTTGTGTGTATTTTCAACAGCGATTGCAGTTGTTGAAACTAAGTAAGGGCCTGAGTTTGGGCGCGCGATTTCAAGGGCATCGGAGGCTTTGAGCAGACCATAATTTGCTGGCCATGTGCGTGTAGTGATTCCACTAAATACTGCTGCTGCACCAAGTTCGGCGCGCACGATATGCGAATTTGTTTCAGCGATTAATTCTTCGCCAGGATTAACCAACATTCGGATTGCTAATTGATTTGCAAGAGATCCAGTTGGAGTAAACACGCCGGCTTCTTTGCCAAACATTGCCGCAACACGTTCTTCAAGTGAGTTAACAGTTGGGTCGTCACTATAGACATCATCTCCTACGAGCGCCGATGCAATTGCATCGCGCATACCTTGCGAAGGTCGGGTAACGGTGTCTGAGCGAAGATCAATGGCCATAGTTGTGAGCCTACTTGGACTCTTTGACAACAATCAAATACATAGCGCAAACGACTAGCACTCCGCCCAAAGTGCTTTGAATTGCTAAGCGCTCACCTGCAAAGAGAATTGAAAAGAATGCGGCAAAAACAACTTCCATTGTCAAGATTACGGCTACTTTTGTAGGGCTCATGTGAGCTTGAGACCAGGTTTGAATAATAAAAGCGATTACTGTTGCAAATACTGCAGTAAAGATAATTACTCCCCATACTCCTGAATCTGGAGGAGCTGAATAACCTTCTGGGATCGATGCGATTCCAGATAAAACAGCGCACATCGCTAACTGAACAACGGTCATGGCATATGTGTCTCGCCCTGAACTCCATTTGCTCAGCGCGATAATGTGACTTGCAAAAAGTATCGCGCTTACGAAAACTAGAAACTCGCCACTTCCAATCGAGAAACCATGAATCGAAAGGAGGCCAAGACCCACTGTTGCCATTGCAATGCAAGCCCAAATGAATCTACTTATTCTCTCTTTAAGAAATACTGCAGCGATTAATGGTGTAAGAACTACATATAATCCTGTGACAAAACCTGTGATGGCAGCTCCTGTACGAGCAAGACCTAAAGTTTGAAATATATAACCCAGCCCTAGAAAAATCCCTGCGGTTCCTGCACGAATTAGTAGGTCTTTGTTAATCAATCGTAATATTCGCGGACGAATCGCGACCATAATCAAAGTCGCGACGGTAAAACGTGTGAAAAGAAAGTTATTGGGGCTTTGACGTTCGATTGCTTCCTTCATGATGACAAATGCCCAACCCCAGGCCATAGCCACACCCAGCAGCGCCCAAGGAGCGAGCTTCATTCTAAAAAGGTGTTTGGCGTTGCTCATTTCTTATCGCGAAGTTTTTTAAGCAGTGCAACTTCCGGTTTGTGTTTTTCTTCCATACCTGGAGTTTCAAGAATCAAAGGCGCGTTGACAACGGCTGGGTGGGCAAGGAGTTCTGCAAATGGTTCGATTCCAATATGTCCATCACCAATATTTTGGTGACGATCTTTAAGTGCGCCGCAAACATCCATCGAATCATTGGCATGAACCAATTGGAAACGTTCGATACCAGCAATCTGAACTAGAAGATCGATAGTAGCTGTCATTCCACCTTTGACAGATATATCGTGACCTGCGGCAAAGACGTGGCAAGTATCTAAGCAGATAGCTACTTTTGGATGATACTCAAGTGCCTTCAAATAGTTTTCAAGATCGTCAAGTTTCTTAACTAGAGATTGACCTTGACCTGCAGTTGGTTCGAGCAATAAATATGGAGCATCATCAGGCAAGGCGTTAAGAATCGGCATCATGCCTTCATGGATCTGCTTCCACGCTTTTTCTACATGGTTAACATCTACTGCTGATCCCGTATGAATAACTGCGCCAAGAGCGCCAATATCGGCGGCACGCTGCAAAGAATATTTAGTAGATGCTAGAGAGTTAATGTAAGTGGCTTCAGTGGGAGAGCCCAAATTAATGAGAAATGGTGCATGAACGTAAGTCTCAAGATCCATCTCAGCAGCCTTGATTTTGTAGGCCTCATCAAGTTCAGGTTTTGCCGCGGGCATGGCCCACATGCGTGGGCTAGATGCAAAAACTTGAATAGCGCTTGCACCAATTTCTTGTGCATATTCAATTGAACGCTTAGCCATGCCACCAGTTGTTGGAACATGGGCGCCAATGCGTGGCTTTTTTGGCTCTTTAAGCATTGGCTTACCCTACGGTAATTGTCACAGTACTGCCACGTTTGACCTTACTTGCCACCTTAGGGACGATACTTGTTACTTGTTTAACCTTCTTGGATCCTAGTTTCTTTACTACAACCTTAAGCTCTAAATCTTGAAGAACCTTGGTTGCTCTACTTTGTTCGATCGAAAAGAGATTAGGAATAAATACGTATTGAGAGCCCTTTGAAATAACTAACGCAACTGTTGATCCTTTTGGTGCAGCATCAACCCCACTTGGAGTTTGCGAAATAACTGCGCCAGATAGAATATTTTCATCAAAAGCATAGGTTGCATCTACATTAAAGCCCAAGCCACTTAGTTCGTTGAGCGCTTGCTCACCGCTCTTGCCGACGTAAGTAGTTAGTGCAACGGTCTCAACGCCCTTACTGATAACGAGCGACACAGTTGTATCGCGTTTGACTTGAGTTCCTGAAACCGGATTGCTTGAAATCACAAAGCCCTTAGGGATATCTTTATTAAAGAGTTCAGAATTGGCGCCGATAACAAGAGGATATTTTTCAATGGCGGCCTGTGCGGCTTCAGGAGTCAAACCTTTTAAGGAAGGAATTACGTAACGCTCAGGGCCTTTGGAGATAATTAATTTAACTTCTCCACCAGCTTCAACACGCCCTCCGCCTGCTGGTTCCGATTCTATGATTGCACCTTTTGCAATATCTTCATCAAAACGTTTTTCGAGAATAACGGTGGTTAATCCAAGTGGAGTTAGCGCTGAAACGGCATCATCGTAGGTTCCACCAACAATCGATGGGACAACAACTCGAGAACCTGGACCCACTAATGTGTACCAACCACCAATTCCAAGTGCCACCGCAAGTATTAATGCCACTTTGCGATTGCGTCTAACTCTTTTGCTGCTCTTTCTCCTTTTTTCCTTTGTAACTCGAATCTCTTTTGTTGATTCTTTAACCTCAATAGTCTCTTCTTTTTCTTCGACAACTTCCTTTTTCGCCTTTACCCGGGGCTTCTCTTTAATTGGTTCAACGGGCAGGTCAAGCTCTAACTTCATCTGGTTGGTTTTAGGATCAATCTCATGTTGGATTGCTTCCAAGGATTTAAGAAATTCACCAGCAGTTCGTGGGCGTTGATCAGGATCACGGTTTGTTGCCTTCATAATTAATTCATCTAAGGCTTGTGGAATCTCTTTTCGCTTACTGCGTAGTGATGGAATCTCTTGGTTAACGTGCATATATGCAATTTGGATCGGTGAATCACCAAGGAAAGGCTTTTCACCAATGAGCATTTCAAAGGCAACGATTCCAACTGCATAAACATCACTTCGAGAATCGGCAACTCCGCGTTGCACCTGTTCCGGAGATAAGTAGGAAACCGAGCCCAGAATGACGCTAGATTCAACGGTCATTGTTGATCCAATGAGTTCACCGCGCGCAAGGCCAAAATCAGCGATTTTTATTCGACCCTCTTTAGAGATCAAGATGTTTTCAGGTTTGATATCTCTATGAACAATTCCTAGATCGTGCGCGGCGGAAAGTGCGCTAAGGATAGGAGTGAGGTAATTGATTGCATCTTTGATTTCAAAACGCCCGCGCTCATTTAAGTAATCGCGCAACGTGTAGCCCTCAATTAATTCCATCACAATAAAAACCGCTGGTACGCCGTTTTGATTCCACCCCTGGTCTTGTACGGCAACGATGTTGGGATGTGAAAGCGCGGCAGCGGCCTTTGCCTCGCGGATAAAACGATTAACAAAAGCCTCATCCTGTGCCAAATGCGGATGCATTATTTTCACTGCTACTTTGCGATCTAATCGAGTGTCAATAGCTTCGTAAATAGAAGCCATACCACCGTTGGCTACTTGACGGGTTAATTGATAACGCCCATCAATGAGTTCGCCAGATAGATCAGACATATGGTGGATTTTAGGGCTTTTAGGCTTTATGAACTTTGAATGTGTTGTGCGTTTTCGCGTGTCTTATCTGACAGAAAATGGATTTCTTGGTCGATTAGCCACTGTTTCATCTGTTCGGCAATGTGAATGCCGTCGCGCTTTAATACCCTCTGTATTCCTAACTCAGGATCGATATCGAGCCAATAGAGAACTGCACCTGCATCTCGCACAGTTTTCTGGCCTGCTCCGACTCCTTCAAGGATAAGCACCTCAACTGGCTCAATGATTCGAGTTGAATCAAAACGCATTGAACTCCAATTGAAGATTTTAATCTCAATTGTCGAATGCCTTTGATGTGCATTCACAATTGATTCTAAGGTGCTAGTTAATGATCTTCCTAAAGCATCACCCCAACCGGCATATAGGTCATCCATATGAATCACTGCAACGCTTTGTTGAGTTGAAAGCTCTTGAAGAAATCTGGCAGCTAAAGTTGTTTTGCCAGCTCCTGCCCGACCATCAATTGCTATTAACGTCATACCAGCGCTTCCAACCAATAACTGCGATAAGAGTAAAGAGTGCATATAAAACGGCAGTAAACCAATATCCAAGATATGCGTATTCAATAGTTCCTGCGGCATCAACTATTAGCCACAGAACCCATGATTCGACTTTCTCGTAGACCATAAGAATCTGTGCAACGAGTGAACCGATGAGTAAAAAGGCATCAGACCAAGTCGCTGCTGCACCAATTCGTGACAACAAGGGAGTTAATAGAGAAACTGACACAACCGTTGCAACTGCCCAATACAAACGGTGTCGATTATTTAAATATCCAGGAACCGCTCCAGTTGGCGCCCAGTCGCGCCAACCCCAGATTGCCGCAACAATAAAAACAATTTGTAGGGCCGCGCTTGCAAATAGATCAACCTGATAGAAGAAGACCATGTAAAGAGCACTGCTCAGAGCCCACCATGGCCAGGTAATTCGCTTGCCTGTGGTGCCGAGCCAAACTCCAACAAAGGAAGTAATCGCTGAAATAAACTCTAAAACTGATACCTCATAGCCCCACGCAGTAAAAACAATAGATGACATCAACATTTCCTTTCCGCATCCGCATTATCGGATGGGTCAATCGGTCGGTTTGAATTTCAAACCCTCTCAGCCTTAAGCGGCTCCCGTAGTTCTTAGAGTAGCGTTAACTCGTGCAAAAGTATGGTTACCTGGCAATGATCATTTTCACCGTTATCGGGTCATTTTGGTTAGAGGTAATTCTTAAAGTGGGAGTCTTAAAACAGTTTAAGCGCACGAGTTTATCCATCGCCCCTGTTGCCTTTCTTTTTGTAGCTTGGGATAAGTACGCGATTTCTCATGGCCATTGGCTCTTTGATAAGAAACAAATTCTTGGAATCTATGGGCCTTGGTGTATTCCAATTGAAGAGTACCTATTTTTTATTGTTGTTCCAATTGCAGCGCTTATGACAATTGAGGCAGTTCGCATTACAAAAAAGAGTTGGAAGGTATAGCTATGTCTTACACCCAACTTGCAGTAATTGCCGTAGCCATCTCTATTTCTTTTGATCTTTATCTTTTTAATACTCAGCTTCTCAAGCGCAAAGTTTTCTGGACCTCGTACGCAATCATCGTAGGCTTTCAGTTACTTACAAATTGGTGGCTAACTTCGCGAAATATAGTCATGTATAGCTCAGATACCATTATTGGGATTCGAATTGCCTCGGCACCAGTTGAAGATCTGCTTTTTGGTTTTGCCTTAATTCTTGGGGTTTTATCTAATTGGATAAGGCTAGACGCTTCGCGTAAGCAGAAATAAAAGTTTTCAGTCTCCGTGCAGTAGAAGTCTTAGCACGTTTATTAAATACGTCGTAGTTGATTTTCTCAACTTCATCAACGATTCCGCAATACAGTTTACTTGCAGCTTCAATGCAGGGGCGGCTAGAAGGTGCAAGCATCGCAATTCCTGGCGTTGCTTCTGCTTGCAACTGGCGAACTCTTGCGATTTGAAACTTTAAGGCGCTAACAATTTGAGGAGTTAGTTCTCGCGCTTCAAGCATTTCACGTGTTACACCGTGTTCTGCCAACTCTTCAATAGGCAAGTAGATTCGGCCGCGATCTAGATCTTCACTTACATCGCGGATGAAATTGGCTAATTGAAAAGCGATGCCTAGTTTTTTGGCACATTCATATGCGCCTTCTTCGAGTGCGCCCAATACAGGCACCATCTCGAGACCTATGACTGCAGCCGAGCCATATACATACTCCAGTAAATCTTCATATGTTTGATACTCCTGCACCGTTAAATCCATTGTCATTGAATGTAAAAATGCCTCGAAGTGCTCAAGCGGAATATCAAAAACGTTGACAGTGTCAATTAATGCACGACCAACGGCGTCATCACTTGTTCCTGCTTTTAAATCGCTAAGAATTTTATTACCCCAAGTGGCTAAAGCATCAGCTTTTTCTTGAACCGTTAACGTTGATTCAAGATCATCAACGATTTCATCTGCAAATCTGGCAAAACCATAGAGAGCATGAACATATTTTCGTTTCGATTTGGGAAGCAATAAAGTTGCTAGATAGTACGTTTTTCCATGAAGGGAATTTAATCTCTTACACTCGGCATACGAAGCTTCTAGTTGATTCATCTACTTAACAGGTCCAACAATTCGTTCGGCAGCTAATCGCCCGGAGATTAAAACCATTGGTACGCCCACTCCGGGTTGAGTTCCAGAGCCAGCAAAAACAACGTTTTCAATTCCCTGTGCCATATTTCGTGGCCTAAAAGGACCAGTCTGGAAAAAAGTATGTGCGCTTGCAAAGGGAGCGCCCATCTCCATTCCCTGGTTTTTCCAGTCAAGGGGAGTAGTGACAACTTCAGTTTCGATTGAATCACCAAAACCTTCATAGCCGCGTTCTTCAACGGTTTTAATCATTTGATCACGATAAGGCCCGGCCTGTTTAGTCCAATCTATATCGCTATCAAGATTTGGAGTTGGGAAAAGTACGTAATAAGAGTGCTTACCTGGGGGAGCCAGATCTGGGTCATCATGAGTGGGGACGGTCACTAAAATGCTTGGATCACTCATTAACTTCTTCTGCGTAATCAATTCGTCAAAGACACCATCCCATGAATGGCCAAAGTGAATATTGTGATGGGCAGCAAAATCGTATTTCTTGCTTGAACCAATTAACAAAGTCACACATGAAGGTGAATATTTCAAACGTTTTACTGTTGCTGGTGTCTTTCCTAATAATTCACGATAAGCAACTGGAAGATCAGGGTTCAAAATTACGGCATCGCATTCATATCGCTCGCCGCTCTCGGTAATAACCGCCTTTGCTCGTCCATTACTAACTTCTACATTTGTCACGGTGGTGTTGTATTTGAAAACTACACCATGCTTTTCGGCAGCTGCCGCCAAGGCGCGTGGGACTGCATGCATTCCACCTTTTGGAAAAAAGACACCATTGACCGAGTCCATGTAGGCAATAACTGCATAGATTGCTAATGCTTGTTGAGGACTGACACCGGCATACATAGCTTGGAATGAATAAACCTTTTGAAGTCGTGGATCTTTCATGAATTGGTTCACCTTAGGCGAAAGTTTACGAAATCCACCGAGGGCAATTAAACGAGCAAGGTTGGGAGTAACTAAATTGAGTGGGCTATCGATATTTCTATCGATAAAATCATTCATTTCATACTTATACAACTTAGTAACAAAATCTACGTATTTACGATAACCAGCTGCTTCTTGGCTGCTGATGTGTTTTGCAATCTCGGCTTCCATCTCTTCGGTATTTGAGTGGACATCTAATTGTGAACCATCGGCATAAAATGCTCGGTATAAAGGGGTCAATGGTTTGAGTTCAAGCCAATCCTTCATATCTTCGCCGACGCAGTTAAAAGCATCATTGATAAGTGATGGCATTGTTAACACAGTTGGCCCCGTATCAAATGAATAGCCATCTTTATTGAGCAAACCATTGCGACCGCCCGGCACGCTTTCGCGTTCAAGGACAGTTACTTTGCGACCTGCACCTGCCAGGCGAAGTGCGGCGCTCAATCCAGCTAAACCGGCACCCACGATTACAACGTGATCAGTTGGACCTTTTACGCGAGCAGCCATTTACATGCTCCGTTTTGTTGCAATTAAGGCCAATTGCGTCAAAGTATCTCTGGCGCTATCGGCAATTGCGGCATCGTCTATGGCTTTTAAAGCACGTTGAGTTAAGTTTTCAATCATTTTTTCGAGTTCTGCTTTCGCTCCAGTTGAATCAATCATTTCTTGCAGTATTGCAACACCTTTGTCATCCAAATCAACTTTTCCAAAGTACTTGCGGCTCTCTTCACGCATCGCATCAGTGCAACGCGCATCGGTCATTGCTATAAGTGCCGTTCTTTTGCCTTCACGAAGATCATCACCTGCTGGCTTTCCGGTAATTGAAGGATCCCCAAAGGTTCCTAATAGATCATCACGGAACTGAAATGCTTCGCCCAGAGGTAAGCCATATTCAGAGAGTGCAAGGATAAGTTCAGGAGTCGAATTTCCAGAAAGTACTGCTCCCATATGTAATGGACGTTCAATCGTGTACTTTCCGGATTTATAACGTGCAATCTTCATTGAGCGAGCTAAATCTGTATTCCTCTGAGTTTGTTCATGAATATCTAAAAACTGTCCAGCCATTAATTCAACACGCATCTCATCAAAAACAGGAAGTACTCGTTGAAGTTCGATTGCAGAAATTCCAGAATTATTAAGTAACTGATTCGACCAAACTAAAGCCAAATCACCCAGGAGCACTGCTGATGCCAAACCATAAGCTGGAGCAAAGCCCTCTAACTCATCTTGAACATGAATTGATTCGAAGTGACGGTGGATGGATGGTTTGCCGCGACGAGTATCTGAACCATCCATCAGGTCATCGTGAATAAGCGCACATGCCTGCAAGAGTTCTAAAGAAGATATGGCTTTGGTAGTCGCAGGATTGAGTATCTCTCCTGCACTCATAATTCCGGCATATGCAAACAGAGGTCGCAGACGCTTTCCGCTATCAAGGAGAAAAGAGGAGAGGGATTGCGATACGGGTTCAAGTTCAGGGGAGATTTGAGCCAAATAAGCGCTCTGCTCACGCATAAATTGAGCCAGCTCAATTTCAACGCAATCGCGAACCTCTTGCAACTCTGACTTAGTCTGTGAACTCACGCGGTAACGGTACCCTCACTCAGTGGTAGTCCGCACTTCGTATTCATTTGAGTTCTTCCCGCCCAAAGATCATGAGGGCGAAGAACGGCTTTGGGATGCCGTGCACTCACTTGAAAAGCATGCTCCGGATTTCATCTCGGTAACCTTTGGAGCAGGTGGATCTACCCAACATCGAACAATAGGCGTGACCGAAGAAATTACACGCCGAACTCAAATTTCAACAGTTGCACACTTAACTTGTGTTGGTTTAACAAAACAAGAACTCATAACCGTTCTTCACACCTATCGCGACGCAAAGATTCCAGCGATTTTAGCTCTTCGGGGAGATCCCCATGGTGGACCGCGAGCTCCGTGGACACCAAACTCTGCCGGCTTCACACATGCTGATGCCCTTGTTCAATTGATCGCTGTATTTGGGGGATTTAAAATCGGTGTCGCCGCTTTTCCCGATGGGCATCCCTCTTCAAATGGAAATTATGAAAAAGACATCGAAGTCCTGCTACGAAAAGAACATCTTGGGGCAACTTTCGCAACTACGCAGTTTTTCTTCGATGTAACAAAATGGCAAAAGTTAGTTGAGTCACTTGCATCACATGGATCAACGATGCCAATAATTCCTGGAATTTTGCCAGTAACTAACGTAAAACAATTGCACCGAATGGCTGAACTTGGGGGAACCGAGATTCCTACTGATATCGCCAATAAATTTGAGGCGGTCCAAGATAATCCTGATGATGTTCGTAAATTGGGTATTGATATCGCTACGAAGCTTTGTGAAGATTTAATCTCAGCTGGTGCTCCAAGCCTTCACTTCTATACTATGAATACAGCAGCGCCTACTTTAGAGATTATAAGGAATTTAGAGCATGCTCAATAAGCAAGATTTCACTGCAACTTGGAGTTCATTGCACAACGACGCCCCTGTAGTTGGTGCAGTTGCATGGTGGCTCAATATTTCATATCGCTTCGGTTTAGTTGCAACTTTGTTACGTATTTCGCCAAATCTCTTAACGGTGCTTGGACTTGCTGCGGCAGCAGCAACTGCCCTAACGGCAACAAGTTGGTGGGCCATTGTTTTCCTTGTCCTATCACTGTTTTGTGATGGAATCGATGGCAGTGTTGCAATATTTCAGCAGCGCCAAAGTGCGTGGGGAGCAACTCTAGATTCAGTTGTTGATCGCATTAGTGAAGCCCTGTGGCTTTACGCTCTGTATGTCATCGGTGTACCTGCGTGGTTGGTAATAACTCTGTGGTCAATTGCTTCATTCCAAGAGTATGCGCGGGCAAAATTAGTCTCACTTGGAGTTAAAGATATTGGAGTTGTAACGCCAGCCGAACGGCCAGTTCGGGCAAGTTTTCTATTTATCGTATTGATAATGTGGCATCTAAATCTTCCAGGCGTCTTTGCAGTTTCTGTTGCCTTTCTAATTTTACAAACTAGTGGCTTTTTAATGGTGCTGCGTTATGCACGATCTCAACTGCATTAGCAACCATTTCTGCGCTTAACCCCACTAGCGGCAATCCACCGCCAGGATGAGCTGATCCACCAACACAGTACAGGCCTTTAATTGGAGAACGATTTTTGGCGCGCATAAAAGCAGCCTTCGCGCCATTGCTAGATGTTCCATAGATAGAGCCACCTGGCGCACGCACCGCAGTTTCTAAATCTGCCGGAGTTCGAATAGTTAAAGACTCGAGTCGTGAACGTACGGGAATTCCGCGAGCCTCAATTAGATCGATAATGTTGTTTGCATAGGTAAGTGCAAACTCTTGATTACTCCAGTCAAAACTATGTGGACCATGTGCTGGGGCATTTACCAAAACAAACCAGCTCTCCAAAGTTTCATCCTTAGACATTGCGTCATCATTTGGGGCACAGATGTAGATAGTTGGTTCTGGAACGGGCTTCTTTTGAGTGAAAATTGAATCGAATTCAGCGTCATAATCCTTTGGAAAAAGAACTGTGTGATGGTTCAAAAGCGCTTTTGAATCTTTGCGCATTCCAAGAAGAAGTGAAAAACCTGCAAGCGAGGCATCAGCTTTAGCGATGTTTTTGCGAACTTTATTAATTTTGCGATTCTTGTCGGTAATTAATGTGTTGTAAATCAACGATGCATCGGCATTTGCAATGACGGCATCGGCATAGACAACCTCACCATTTTCTAAAGTAACTCCTGTTGCAACGCCTTTTTTGATATTAATCTTTGCAACGGGGGAGTTCAGGTGGAAAGCAACACCAAGCTTTTCTGCGCGCTCGTGTACCAACGCCGCCAGAGTTCCAAGACCACCTTTGATATGCCAGGCACCAAAGCACTCTTCAACAAAGGCGATGCTGGCTAATACGGCAGGAGCTTTACGTGGATCTGATCCACTGTATGTTGCATAGCGATCCAAGATATAGCGCAGATGCTGATCTGGCAGGGATTCATTGGCAAGCTCACGAAGTGACTTCCACGGAGCGATAATTTTTAAATCGCGAAGCAGAGTTATGCGCTTAAGAAGTGAAAATGGCGATCGAAGTTCATTTTCAATAAATGGTTCGCGAGAAACGTCCCACATCTTTTCGGCACGGCGCATAATCTGATCCCACTGCTGTGCGACATCATCACCGTAAGCTGCGCGAAGATTTTTCAATGTTTCGTATCTAGAAAGATTTGCGAACTTAACAGAAGTGCCATCGGCAAAGCGGTAATCAAAGGAAGGGTCAACGGCCTCGATTTTGCATAAATGACCTAGATGTTTTCCCGTGCGTGCGAAGAAATCTTTATAGACGGCCGGCAAAGTCAGTAGCGAAGGCCCAGTATCAAAGGCGACTTTGCCAATCCATTCTGTGTGCAGTTTTCCGCCAACACGATCTGATGCTTCATAGAGATTAACGTCATGACCTGCTTTTGCTAAACGGGCCGCCGACATCATTCCGCCCATTCCAGCACCAATTACGACAATTTTTAAAGGAGTGGTGGTCATACAACACGGCCCTTCCATTGGACTTCACCGCGCATAATCCATGAATAGACAATTAAGTAAATAAGCAAAGCTGAAGAAATGGGATGCAAAAACGCTTCCAAACCAATTTTGCCAACTTTAATCGAACTCATTGTGCGAGTAAGCGTAACTGCGGCATAGGCATACCAACCCATAGGCGAGCCTGTGATGCCCACAATGAGGGGAGCGATGCCTGTAATGAAGAGAAAAGCGATTGCAATTAGTGATCCAAATATTGAACCAAAAGCTGCATGTAAAGATTTGCCGTAACCAGCTTCAATCTCTTTCCATGATGTATACATGCGAGTTGATGCGATTGACGCACCGTTTGCCACGCACCCATTAAATCCTTTTTTAACCAGCGCTCGTCCTAAGAAAACATCATCTAATACCTTATCGCTTACTGATTCGTATCCGCCTATTTGTTCTAATGCCTTCTTGCGAACCAGAAAGAACTGCCCGTTGGCAACGACCATAGATGCGCTAGCTGCTTTCTCGGCAATACGAAGCACAACCGTAGACATCCAGGACCATTGCAAAAGAGGCTGAATCAATTTTTCTGACCAGGTGTATGCAAGTTGTGATGGATAAGGTGATACAAAATCCAACTTTGAGCTTTTTAATAATGTAACTGCGCGACTAATTGCATCAGGCTCAAGACGCACATCAGCATCAACTGAAATGATAATTTCACCGGTTGATTGCTGTAATAACTGTTGAAGGGCCCAAGTTTTACCAATCCACCCTTGCCGCAGCGGTGTACCGTCTAACACTTCAAAGTTGCTCAAATCGGATGTATGTTTTTCCAGCAAAGCCAGAGTTTCATCCTCTGAATTGTCATTGAGAAAGAGAAACTGAACATGGGTGAGATATTTCTGATTACGTAAACTCTCGATTAATTCCGCGACGTTTTCAGCCTCGTTGCGCATCGGCACGATAACTGAGATCTCTTCTTCAACTTGCGACCAATTCCAGGGAGAACGAATAGTTACAAAGTTTATAAAGGAGATAAGAAGAATAAGCCCCGCCGGAATTGCTAGTACGTAATCCATGAAACCCTATGGACGCCCCAACCAGCGGTTAAAGAAGTATGGAGCTAATACAGCAGCAAATACGGCGCCTGAAAATAGTGCGATACCAGGGCGATGAAAAAAGAAGAGATTACCGACTACCCCTGAAAATAAGCTCCACAATATAAAGACATCTGTGGTCGCAAAAGTTGCGCCAGCTTTTCGTTTTTCACGGGGAAGAATTACATGCAGCACTCCAATTAAAAACATCCCACTAAGCAACCAACCAAAAGTATTTGATAATGGAATCTCTGGTTGAAAAGGAACATGTGCCCCAGTAACTGTCCATGTCCAGCGCCCAGATGTCACCATTAACGGATCTAGAAATAGATCCCAAGCAGCAAGTACAACTCCGCCATATAGAAATACCCAATTGCCTGCAATACGTCGGGCCGCTGTTAAAACAGGATGCGAAATCATGATCCATGCAAATGGAACAACGAGTGGAACTTCAAAAATCTTCAAACCCAAATCGGGTGAATATGAATATTGTCCAAAAGGCCAGGCCGTTGCCAATCCAACGTGCTCGATTATTAATGCAAAGAAAAAGGTAAAAGTTAGATATGTAAATGCGTAGCGGGCACCATAGGCAAGAAGTGCGTGCAATAGCATCGCGCCAGCACCCCAGTAAACAATGTTAATTGTTAGTAGGCGCAGAGCTTCTCCGTGAATCAAGGGATAAAGAATTTGAAGCAGGATTGCGATTGAGACTACTGAGAGCAGGAGTCCATTTGCTCGTTGAGATATCCGTCCATAGCGACGCCGTCTTGGGGTGTAATGGCGGATCGACATGTGCGTAAGTCTGCCCTATAAGGCTGCTTAACTATTAATCGAACCGCGAATATCTCGTACCGCAAAGCGTGCAAAGAGCTCTTCTGAATACCAGTTGTACTTTGCGGTGGCATCAATTGCGGCAATATGTGCCGAACCTCGATATGCAAAATCGCGCAAGGCTGCGGGGGATTCCCAGAGTGAAAAAGTGCCTTGAAGACCAATTGGTGCTTCGCCGATTCCAATGGCTGCAATCAAACCAGGGGCGGCTTTTAATGACACAGTAACTGGTGGAACTGCCTTCCAGAAACGTAAATTATGGAGCCACTTAATTCGAGCACGGGTAATGGCAATGACCTGCCCATTCCATTCTTTTACCGTTGCTTCGAATGGTTCATATCCAGCCCATTTGCCATGAGATGAAATCGGTTCAATAACCGCACGAAACTCATCAACGCAGTTCTTGCGCCATTGTTTGATAATAAAGGATTGATCAAATGCATCGATGTCATGGATTTGTGCAATCAAACCCCAACGCAAGGTATTTGCGTCGGCAGGTGTGAAAGTCTCGCCTTTGCCGGTTCCCAATGATTTAAAGAAGCCTACGTTTTTTGACCTTCGCAAAACAAAGCGATCTAACGCCATTGCAGTAAATGCAAAGGGAATAGACGTTGGCTTAATTCTCCAAAAATAGGCGACAATCATTTAAAACCAGCGAATCATTCCGATATTTGTAGCCACTAGAAGTGAATACACGATTGCAGTTACGACGCCTAGCCATTCAAATGTTCTAGCTTTCATATGGATATTCTTGCATGGGTAAATCTATTTACTAAGTTCTTTATAAAACGCAAAAGTAATAATCGCTGCGGGAATAACATTCCAACGCTCCAGGGAACTGCGGGACGCTGCATTTGCGAGGATTCCAAGAAGCCCAACGATAACGAAAAACTTAATCAGCCAATTCGGTCTAATTAGTATTCCATTAGATAGTCGGGTGTAAATGACTACCTGATAAGCGATGAGTGCGAAATTTAAAATATAGAGAATACGAATATAGGTGGGGAAAGTATCAAATTGGCCGCCCGCAGCTCGCTCAAGTGAGTACGAAGCACCGATAATTACGCCACCAACGAGATAAAGATTCCAAGCGAAGGATGCAAACAAAAGGATTGTAAATATTTTTGTCTTCACGAATTTATACTCTCATAATCTTTGGAGTGACTCCACACCCTATTTCTTCTCAATTAAATCCCATTTATTTCCGTACTTGTCTTGGAATACCGCTACCTGTCCGTATGCCTCTTGGCGTGGCTCTTCCATGAATTTAATTCCTTTAGATGTGAATCTCTCGAAAGTTTGAGCGAAGTCACTCGTGTAGAGGAAGAATCCAACACGCCCTCCTGTGGAGTTTCCAATAGCTGCTCGTTGAGCTTGATTGGAGGCTTTAGCTAGCAAGATTTTTGCTCCATCTGCGCTAGGCGCAACCACCACCCAGCGCTTATCTGAAGAAAGAGCAGTGTCTTCAATTAGTGAGAAGTTGAGGTCATTAACATAATGAGAAATCGCGGTGTCGTAATCATCGACAACAATCGCGATCATTCCAAGAGTATTCATTCTTATTCACCAACAACCATAGGTGTTGCATCGGTTACGCGTTGCAGTTCGGTGAATGAAGTTGGGTATACCGAATGTGGATGGCCGGCAGCAGCCCAAGCAACTTCATGTTCATCAAGGGCCATATCGATCAATGTGATTTCTGGTCGGTTGACCCAGCCAACGGGGGATACGCCCCCTGTAGTTTCTGAAACCAGAGCCACGAAATTATTTCGCACAATTG
>JBAXIC010000029.1:0-17153 GCA_037138575.1 Actinomycetes bacterium | reverse complement strand
ACAACACCTACAACAACCGCTACAACAAATGCTCCTAAGGCTCCATCGGCACCAGGAATCGCTAACCCACTTGGCAAGAAACCAACAGGTGGTGAGCACGAAGGCCATGACAACGGTGGTGAGCACGATAACGAAGGCGAAGACGACTAATCGCTAACCATTACAGTTAGTGCATGCGCCGTAACTACCTAATATTTATAGTAATAACTTCACTCTGTGCCATTGCAACACCGGCACAGAGTGAAGTTATTTCTGCTGATACAAAAATGGTTTTAGTTAAGACTATTACCGGAGCAATTTCTCCAAAATCTGTTCGATCTTCAGGTAACGGCTTAGTCAGTGCTCATAACATGATGTACAACCACAGTGTCACAATTTATGACGCAAATACATTTGAACTCATTAAGACTGTTCCAGATACAGTCCAGCTTTCTAAATTTGGTTATTCAAAATACACATCACTTTATAAAGGTGCACCGGTTGAGGGTTCATACTCACCAGATGGTAAGTATCTATATGTAACAAACTATGCAATGTATGGCAAGGGTTATAACCGAGAAGGACATGACACATGCTCGCCCGCATCACATTACGACACAAGTTTTCTCTATCGAATAAACCTTGCAAGCTTTGAAATCGATAACGTGTATCCCGTTGGTTCAGTTCCAAAGGTTGTCGAAGTAACTCCTGATAATAAATATGTACTGGTCTCAAACTGGTGTTCGTATGATCTAAAAGTCATATCTGTCGCCACCCAGAAACTGGTTAAGACAATCAAAATTGGCCGCTATCCACGGGGTATAGCTGTTAGCAGCGACTCTTCTAAGGCATATGTCGCTGAAATGGGCGGCAATCAAATTCACGTTATAAACCTTGAGGATTTCTCAGTCTCTTATATTCCCATTGGAAGCAATCCCCGCGCTATCGTCTTATCTCCTGATAATTCAAAGCTTTACGTAACTATGAACTTATCGGGCAAAGTTGCATCGTGGGATCTTGTGGCCAATAAAGCAGGTAAAACAGTTAAGACGGGTCAAGCCGCTCGAAGCCTTGCGATTTCTAGTGATGGCACTGCGCTCTTTGTTGTTAACTTTGTAAGTGACACAGTTTCAAAACTTCGCACAAGTGATATGAAAATCATGCAGACAATCAAAGTCTGCAACGAGCCAATTGGTATCACGTATGATTCACCAACTTCGCGAACTTGGGTTGCTTGCTACGGTGGATCAATTAAAGTCTTTGATAATAAATAGCTAGGGAAGTTGCGTAGCGTTAGATATTTCGCTTTCAATATTAGGTGCAGCGATTCTTCCTAACATTCGATCTATCGCCGCACGTGCTTTATCACTTGCTCGGCTCCCTTTTGGAATTTCATCAGCAAGAGTTACAAAGACATATTCACGGTCTGCTGACTCCACATAACCTGCCAGAGTCACTGTTCCGTTAAGGGTTCCGGTTTTAGCATGCACTAAACCAACTGCATTGGGAGCAGTAGTTATAAATCTATCTTTTAGAGTTCCCGAAACTCCGGCAACAGGTAATGCTTGAAATAGCAAAGAAAATTTCTCATCTTTACGTAAGTTATAGAGAAGCTCACCCATAATTTTCGCGGTGATGCGATTTTCTTTTGATAATCCGCTCGCATCGACTATTACAAGTTTCGATGAATCAATATGAAAGCGCGCCAATAGTTCATCGAAAGTTACTGCCACACCTTTGTCATCGAATGAATGTCCGGCAGCCCGTGAAGCTAAACGCGCCAAACGTTCGGCAAGCAAGTTATCGCTATTAAGTAAGGTGAAATCAAGGATTTCTAACAAAGATGGTGATGTGGATTCAAGCACCGTGGAATGTGCCTCTGCAATCGCAGCATCGTTGCCAACGGCCTTCATTGCTGGTTTGAATCCCCGCTTTGCCCAAAAAGCACGAAGGTTTGCCACATCCTGTGAATACAGCCCGGTATATGTCACCTTTATATTTTTTAAGGATCCACCGTTGGCTTTCTTTAATGCACTCATCGAATTAAATGCGATTCGGGGTAGGGATGTTCTGTGCATCTTTCCGGCAACTACATCATCGAGGCTAAACCATGGGTCAAATGAACCAGTGATCACTAAACTCTTGGCTCCAGCTCCTAATGAGACCTTAGTTAAGAATGTGCTTCCTGGATTGAGATACTCCAATGCCGAAGCTCCCGACAAAATTTTCATAACCGATGCTGGCTTACGCTGTGAATCTGCATTCTTTTCATAGATAACAGCACCGGATGTACCGTCAATTAAAATCATTGCCGGGTTAGAAAGTGCTGGTGAATGTAAAAGTTGCTCGAAAGCCGCAGGAATTGATTCCGGGGACAACACTGCCCTTGCAGGAGCTACCGAGATTGCCGAAGCTATTACAAGTGCAAATATAAATATCCGGGAGCGCATCAACCCATCAGCGCCATATAGATGCAATAAGAATATTTGTAACTGTCAAACCAACTAGAACTAACCAGGTTTTCTTGGCTAATTCAGGCTTCTTAACATTTTTATATCCGATTACAAGAATTGTGACCAATACTAATAATTTGATTCCATACTTAGTGTGATTAAGTGTCTCGTCGGGATGCACTGTCGAAAACATTGCGACCATAGCAACTCCTGCAATAAGTGCAGTTAAGCCGGCATGCAGAATTCCCGGGTTGAATTTTCGGGGGCTTTTGTTCCATTGGTGCAATAGAAGCGACAAGATTGCGATTACGGAGAGAATATGGATGACGAGAAGAACACTGTTGATTGCTGACATGTATTCAGTTTAGAGTGCCTCCATGTCTTCTCCAACAACTCCAGCCTCAATTGGACCAGGGGAATTTTTCCCTGTTGTCGGAGTTGGACCGCATGACAAACCTTGGCCTGAAGGCCCTCAATACGATCCTGAGTTATTGCTGAATGGTGATCGCAGAAATGTCCTCGATCACTTCAGATATTGGAGCGTTGAAGCTATTGTCGCTGATTTAGATTTGAAGCGGCATAAGTTACAGATCGCAATTGAAAACTGGCAGCATGATTTAAATATTGGATCAATTGTCCGTACCGCAAATGCATTTAACGTCTCTGGTGTTCATATCGTAGGAAAACGTGATTGGAACAAGCGTGGCGCGATGGTTACCGATAGGTACTTGACGGTTCACCACCATCCAACTGTTGAGGATTTCGCCCAATGGTGTAAAGAAAATGAACTACCAATTATTGGAATCGATAATGTTCCGGGATCCAAGCAGCTCGAATCGGCACAATTGCCAGAAAAGTGCGTACTCTTATTTGGTCAAGAAGGCGCAGGAATGTCCGATGAAGGAATTGCGGTGTGCGAAGTGCTTTATGAAATCAATCAATATGGATCGACGCGTTCTATGAATGCATCAGCTGCTGGAGCAATCGCCATGTACCACTGGGCATTGCAGCACCTACCTCGATGATGAAAACTTGGTTAACTCGCAATTTAATTCTGTTGACTCTAGTTTCTTTGGCACAGGATGCAGCAAGCGAACTTTTATATCCTCTCCTACCTATTTTGTTAACAGGTGTCATTGGTGCCGCTCCACTGGCCCTTGGTCTCATTGAAGGTTGCGCAGAAGCTGCTGCAGGATTTACCAAGTTAATAAGTGGAAAATCAAGTGATCGATTAGGTCGCAAGCCCTTTGTAATTTCTGGATACTCACTAGCTGGAGTTGGAAAAGCCCTTGTGGTTGTTGCAACATCATGGCCATTGGTTTTACTAGGACGCGTCACTGATCGCATTGGTAAAGGAATGCGAGGTGCGCCACGCGATGCATTGATCTCTGATTCAGTTGATAAAGCCCACTTGGGCAAGGCTTTTGGCTTCCATCGTACGGGCGACAATATCGGTGCGGTTATTGGACCTGGAATCGCACTTATCGGATTGGCGATGCTTGATGGCGATGTTCGCGCTGTAGCTAAGTGGGCGTTGATTCCAGCCGTTGTTTCAGGATTGTTGACATTATTTATAAAAGAGAATTTTGTTAAGCCCGCAAAAACTGAAGTCAAAGTTAAAAAGCAACTATCCCCTTTGCCGACCCCTCTTAAAAGAGCAATAGCTATTCTGGTATTAATTCAATTAACAAATATCCCCGATGTACTTTTGTTGCTTCGCCTACATGACATTGGATTTTCAACTAACGGTGTAGTCCTTTCCTACATGCTATTTAGCGGCGTGACAGTGTTGGCTGCCTTTCCAGGTGGTGCGATAGCAGATAAGTTATCTCCTCAAATTGTTTATGCAGTTGGCTTATTAGCTTTTGCTCTGGCTTATGCGACTTTAGGTTCTACTCAAAATCACACGGTTGCACTAATCGCATTAGCTCTCTACGGCTTGTTTCCAGCACTAACTGATGGAGTAGGAAAAGCCTGGATTGCTGGAATTAGTGAAGCATCACAACGTGGACGCGCTCAGGGCGTCTATCAAGCGTCTATGAACTTTGCGGTACTGGGCGCTGGAATTTGGGGCGGCGCGATGTGGAGCAAAGGTGCAACTCAGTGGCCCTTAATTATTGCCGCGGCAGGCGCGTTGGTGGGTTCTTTAGCGTTAGCAATTGCTCATGCTTCAACGCCATCTTCCAAAGCTTCTTGAACAGCCTTTAATCGGCGCTCAATCTCATCGGCCTCATCATTTCGCCCCTGCATGCGAATGATCTTTGCAATTCGAGTTTCAAGGTCAACGATGAATTCAAAATCTTTTGGCTCATCTTCGCTTACAACTGACAGCACATCTTCTAGAGTCGACAAGGCGTCATCAAATTTCTCTAACAAAATTTGAGCTTTGCCATACTCAAACTGGGCAAAGGTTTCACGACGATGATCATGGCCAGTTTCAAATACATCTACTGCTCTGCGAGCGGTTTCTAACGCTAATTCACCTTCTCCTAGTTCGATGAGACAGGAAGCAATCTTTTGATCGCACCGAGCAACATGAATAACCTCTTTATTTCGCTTAAAGAGTGCGCGAGCTTCCTTGAAGGCGTCGATAGCTTTTTCATAGTTCTTTAATTCACGTTCTGCGCAGCCAATTAAATGTAAATCATTTGCTGCGCCAATCTCATTGCCATCAACCAAATGCTCTTGTGCACATTCATGCATCGTTCCGACAACTTTTTCATATTGCTTTGATGTGTACCACCATTCGCCTAACGTGCAAGCAAGTTCAAGTGCAATGGGTGATTTGTTCTCACGTAAAATCTCAACTGCTTTACTCATTGCAGTTGCTGCTTCATCCATTCGTTTTAATTGATTTAAGTTATAACCAATCGCTGAATATGCCTGAGCTAAACCTTCGCTCGGAGCACTCTCACCTAAAGTTGAATAGATATCTCGGGCTGTTTCGGCAAGGGCTAATGCCTCGTCATATTGACCACGTGCATATATGCGCGCACTTAATTCATAATACGTGCTGGCACGTTCTTCGCCATCTACTTCAGGAATACGATCCCAAAGCATTTCCTCGGTGATGATTTCTTCCATATCGTCATCTTCACTCACGAGCCAGACTCTATACGCACTAAGTTAATTGCGAGTGGGAATATCGATGGACGCCACCTGCCAATTACCTATCTTTCTTCTGCCTGCTTGCTTAAGAATCGCTGCCGTGACTAGGCGTACTTTCTGCATATTCTTTGCATCAAAGCTATGACCCCAAGGACAACGATTGGCTAGAGCACAAACCCAGGCATTTGTGCCTAAATTTAGGACACCTGCACCGCTAGCAGCGCTGTAATAGGTGCTCATGGCTACGAAGCCCTTTTCTGTAGGGCTAATCGCTGCCCGGGCAAATACTTCAACCCCAGGGCCTTTCGTTCCCATAGCCGTATCAGCCTCATAGCCATAAATGCCTTGGATTTTGCCGCCTTTACCTAAAGTATTAAATGGCCACTTACTATCGGCCTGTACCTCTAAATCTTTATGAATTCCAAGTGCAAAGAACTGCGAACCCATGAACCCTGATTCAGGCTTATCAATTTCCCGATAAGGAATTCTATTTACGAGCACACGACCAGTTAAAAAAGTTTTCGCATAGGCAGTATTACCCCCAAAAATTAAAAGGTTGGTCCCGGAACTAATTGACTTCTCAATAACAGCACGCATCGACTCAGTCCAGTACTCGCTATGGCCGCCGAAAATAATTGAGGCTGAGTTAATAGATAGTTGTTTATCTAAATCAATATCTGTCAAGTAGTTAATATCTAAACCAAGTTTTTCCATCATCTGAACAAGTGGCTGTTCCATATATCTAAATTGACCAGCACCATCTCCGTCGTATGGTCGATTAAATGAAACGCTATCTGCTTTTGTTTCGCGTTTTCCATCAGGGCCTTTATAGAGAGAAGCCCCTCCCCACTGGTTGTAAGCTTGCCAAGTCAAAACCGATGAGATAAAAGTGAGTTCATTATTTGAAGTTCCTCTAATCAACAATGGAACAAAAGTTGAGACATGACCTGGCGACTTTAATTTGATTAAATATTGACCTGGTGGCGTGGATTGAGTTGCAGTAAAACTCTTTCCAGATTTGATGGACATAATAAGTCGTGCACCTGAACCGTTGTAGTAACCGATTCGATAGATTGAAAGATCTGCCGATGCTGCACCAATTATTTTCAATTGTGCTCTTTGGCCACAGCCAATGCTGGTTTGATCAAAGTATCCTTCAACGCGACTCATGTTCTTGCGTCGAGAAAAATCGGCGCTGAATCGAAGCGGGATATCTGAATCCCAACCAGGAGTACCACCTTTGGCATTTTCGCGAGTGACCCACCCTGGCTTCCAGCTGCAATCTTGGGCCGATGTTGCTTCCGTAGGTAGCAAGAGCCCGGCAACTAATGCAATAACCAGGGCTAGCTTCATGAGCCAACCATAGGCTCGTTTCAAATAGACAGCCCTGTGAGCGTGACTTACCCTTGCTACTTGCAAGTCATTCGCATCTAGAGGAGCCACTATGAACGTCACCGTAAAGCAGGTTGAGCGCACCCCGCTTCGCCAACTGCTGACCCGCGACGAGTGGCGCAGAATGGCAGCAATGTTTGGTTTCATTCTCTTTCTTCATGTAGCTGGCGCACTATTAATGTGGAAAGCAACTACTGGAAACTACATATTAAGTGATGGATCGCTTTTTGGTTGGGGCACCGCCGCCCTTGCTTACACATTAGGTATGCGTCACGCATTTGATGCCGATCACATCAGTGCTATTGATAACACCACACGCAAGTTGATGTCTGAAGGAAAGCGCCCATTGGCCGTTGGTTTCTTTTTCTCACTAGGACATTCATCTGTCGTTGCTGTTCTAGCGATTTTGCTTAACTTTGGAATTAAAGCCCTTGGTTCACAGCTTAAAGATGACAATTCTCAGTTGCACCATTACACCGGTCTCATCGGTACCACGGTCAGCGGAACTTTCCTTATGCTCATTGCAATTCTTAACTTAATGATTCTTGTTTCAATAGTCGGTGTATTTATTCAAATGCGTAAAGGCGCTTACAATGAAGAAGAGCTAGAAAAACATCTCAACTCTCGCGGCTTATTGATGCGCTTCTTTGGTCCAATTGCAAGACGCATCGATGCATCATGGAAGATGTATCCACTTGGAATTCTCTTTGGATTAGGTTTTGATACCGCAACTGAAATTGGTCTGCTTGTACTTGCCGGATCTTCGGTAATCGCAGGTCTGCCTTGGTGGGCGATTATTTCCTTACCATTGTTCTTTGCAGGTGGAATGAGTTTGCTCGACACTATCGATGGTTCATTCATGAACTTTGCTTATGGTTGGGCATTCTCCAAGCCGGTACGCAAAGTTTATTACAACATCATCATTACTGGTCTTTCAGTGGCCGTTGCATTATTTGTTGGTGGACTTGAGCTACTTCAAGTTTTTGCACGGCAGCTAAATCTCACTGGTGGTTTCTGGGATTATGCATTGGCATTTAATTTAAATAGCGCTGGATACTTCATTGTTGGCGCCTTTATAGTGGTGTGGACCGTTGCATTGTTGCTTTGGAAATACGGCAAAATTGAAGAGCGCTGGCATGACAAAGCACATGCAGCTCAATTATCTCGCGGTGAAGAAACTAACCACACGGCCGCTGGAATTGATTTAGGGCCAATTAAAGATGGATTTAAGATCGATTAAAGATTTTTATCCGCTGTTGTCCAATCGCTGCACCAAGCAACACAATGAGCGCACCTACAGGTTCATTCCACACAATTGTTTCACCTAAGAAGATAATTCCAACGATTACGGCAACCACTGGAGTTACGTAAGTGACCGTGCTTGCGATTGCGCTGCCAGCAGCCTCCATGATTTTGAAGTTCCAGATATAGGCGAAACCACTTCCAAATACTCCCAGTGCAATCATCGCAAATACAGGACCTGGACGATATTCATCTTTTGCGATTCCATCCACTAAATAGAATGGCAGCAAAGTAAGAGCGCCAGTTGAAACTTGGGCCGCTGCAATCGCCTCTGGCTTTAATTTGCGCGGTAAAACAAATTTACGGGAGTATGGAAATGAGATTCCGTAGCATGCCACTGCAAGTAATAGTGCTACGACGGCGCTTGCAGGATTGGCTCCTAAACCTTTCCATGCGCCTAGAACAGTGAGTACTCCAAGGAATCCAAGTACTAAACCAAGTACTTGATAGTTTTTTGGCTTCTCTTCGCGAAAAGCAATCATGATTGCCAACAATGTCATCAGTGGGGTTACCGCATTAATAATTCCTGCCAAGATTGATGTAACTTTTGTTTCGGCAAAGGCAAAGAGAAGACCTGGAATTACGTTGAGCAACAAAGCTACAACCCACAGATGCAGCCAGAGCTTTTTCTCTTTTGGAAGTTCGATGCCTTTAAACCGCGCCCAAAAAACCAAAGTCAATGCACCTAATGAAACACGGCCAAAAGCTACCCCGATAGGAGTTAAGAATTCGAGCCCTAACTTTATGAAGATAAAGGAACAGCCCCAGACAACGCCTAAGGCGATGTAGAGGCTGATCCAATTAGAGCTATTTTTATGGGTAACTGAGGCTGAATGCACCGAGTAATGATGACACAACCATCCAGATCCACCATATCCGCACGATATCGACGTGCCAGAAATTCTCTACGTAAAGGCCGAGGCGAGCACGGTTCCAGTTTCCAAGTGAGATGAAAACTGTAAGAAGTAAGTGCGCCATGTTAAGGAATGCAAACATATAGAAGCATGAAACATAAGCACCATCTGAGAAGGTAAATGGCACGGAAGAAATTGTGTTGTATTGATATGCAACTGCTGCAAGAGATGCAATGAAGGCAACCAATGAACCCAACTTCAACTGTGTTTGGTTTTGTGAACGTGCGCCTTTTAATCCATATATGTGGGCGAGCAGACCAAATGCTGCGATTGCAGTAACTGTCCAACCTGGACCAGCTGACAATGGTTCGATCGCTGGATGATCGGCAGTTGCTGCGGGTAGCCACATATTATTGACATTTTGGCCACGTAAGTAGAAAAAGACGAAGACCATACTGAGGGCAAATGCAATATCTGCAACAAGCAACAAAATCACGCCAAGGCGATTTCGACTTCCGACTACATCTGGATGTTCGTGGTGTGCATGTGTTTCGACGCTCATGGTTTTGCCTTTCCGTATCCGTATGCATCCGATGTAACTGTTGGAAGAACATCAAAGTTTTCTAGTGGAATTGGATAATCCACGCTCCATTCCAAAGTCTTTGCCTGCCATGGATTCTTGGGAGCCTTTACTCCGCTGCGAGCAGAAGAGATAACACCATGAAGAAGAATTAGGAATCCAATCATGATCGTGTAAGCACCAATAGTTGTTACCAAGTTAGCAGTGTTAAATGTTGGTGCATATGACTCAACTCGGCGAGGTTGACCAGCAAGACCCACCATAAACATGCCAATGAAAGCTACGTTAAAGCCGACTTGGATGAGCCAGAAAGCTATCCAGCTCAGCGTTTTATCAAACATACGCCCAGTCATCTTTGGGAACCAGTAGACAAGTGCAGCAACTGCGCCAGTTAAACCTGCACCCATGAGTGTGTAATGAAAATGCGCGGTTACATACATAGAACCATGTAAGAAAGCATCGGCAGGAACATCTGAAAGATAAATTCCAGTGACTCCACCAATCATGAAGTTCCATAGCAGTGCGAAGATTGACATCAGTGGCATCGTCATCCAAAGTCGACCACGCCATAGTGTTCCTATTAGAACTAAGAACAACATTCCTGTAGGAATAGAAATCAACTCTGTTGTCAACATAAATGGTGCGTTAAGTAGCGGCGCCCATCCTGAGATGTACATGTGGTGTGCCCAGACAAGTACTGAAAGTCCAGAGATACCGGCGATTCCCATAATTGCAATATTGAATGAAAATAGTGGACGCCGTGTAAAGACCGGAGCCATCTCCATTAATGCGGCTATCGCTGGAATCAAGATTACATAAACCTCTGGATGGCCCATGAGCCAGAATAAGTTTTCGTACAACCAGCCGCTTCCACCGCCTGCAGTGTTATAGAACGAAGTATCAAGAGCACGATCAAATGCTGACAAAACTTGTGACAAAAAGAAGACCGGAAATGCTGGCAATGCAAGAGCTACTGATGCCACGGTTCCGTAGATAAAGATTGGTGTGCGATTCCATGTCATTCCTTTTGCGCGCATCTTCACAACTGTTGTTGTGATATTTGCACCTGCAACCATTGTTGAAACGGCGAAGATACAGATGTACATGATGTAACCATCCATACCCAACGGTGCCTGGCCAGCTAGTGGGTTGTAAGCAGACCAACCAGTAGTAATTCCTCCGATGAACTGACCCCAAATAAGCGGAACCGCAGCTGCAACAATGAGCCAAAAACTCAGAGCATTTAACCGTGGAAAGGCCATATCTCGGGCACCGATCATGATTGGCATGATGAAGTTACCAAATGGTCCAGTAACCATAATGATCGTTCCAACAATCATCAAAATTCCATGGGTACCAACGACAGAGTTATAAGCCTGCGCATGGAGCCAACCACCTTCAGGTGTTCCAAGGTTTGTGCGAATCAACATCGCCAACCCACCACCCATGAAGAAAATTAAAATTGTAATGAAAAGATATTGAATACCTACAACTTTATGGTCGGTCGTGTATCTAAAGTAACGCTTTGGCCCCATATTTTCTCCGGCCAAAAACATATTTTCATCATGTCCTAAATCTTTTCCCATCAACCATCGGAATGGTCCAACGAGGGCACCAATACCGGTCATGAAACCGACAAACCAAGCGCACATTGAAAGCAATGTGATTTTATCTTCACGTGAAAATAGTCGAGCACCCTCAGCATCTTGTGGCAAGAACGCAAGTGAAAGTCGCCAAACAACTACGGCACTTATCACTCCGAGTGCAAGAGCTGTAAAGACATTGAGTTTCTCAATGATCGACTTTCCAGGTGCAGTTGATGTGTGTTGTGTAAGTGTTGTCATTATGCGCCTGCCTCCGTTGCTGCATTGGCACTTAGCCATGCGTCATAATCTGCCTGACTGACTACGTGAACTTTCGTCTGCATATATGCATGAAGTAATCCGCACAGTTCGGCGCATCGAACATCAAATACACCAATCTTGTCTGGAGTTACCGCAGTCTCGGTTGTATAACCAGGATTTGCATCCATTTTGATTCCCATTTGAACTACCCAGAATGAGTGCTTAACATCCACGCTAGTAATATGGAAAACAACTGGCTTGTTTACTGGAAGATAGAGATCTTCGCTGCGAGCGCCATTTGCATAATCAAAGTTCCATACCCATTGTTGTCCAGTAACTTTGACTTGAATAGCTTGCGTATCAAGAATCGCCTCGTTATCGTGCTGTAAAACAACCAAGCCGCCGATTAAGGCAAACAGGGTCAAAGCCCCAGAAACAACTATCCATACCGCTGCCGTTCTTGGGGAGTTTCGAATCTGGTGATCGGCTTCTTCCGGCGGATTATCACCGTAGTGCCGTCCAGAAGTTAATACTGTTATGCACATTGCCGCCACTAAGCCAGCTACTGGCGAGGCAGCCCAAGTAAATATACGGATCAAAGAAATAATGTTGCTCATATTTTCAGAAGCTGGGGCAACAATGTTACGGACGTGGAATTCAACGCCGATAAAGCCAATTACCGCGGTGCAGATAATCCACAGTACAAAAGTTTTCTTCACATCATCTTTTTTCCACCATTGTGGAGTTTTAGGTGTCATTAGTTCAGTCATGGCGCGTTATCCCTTCACCGTAAAGTGGCCGGACATATAACCCATTGTTGACATCGCTGCACCGAACTTTGCAATCGTGCCGTCTCCACATGGGTACTCGCAGTTCCATACATATTCACCAGCACTGCCAGTAACAAATGTAAATACAGTGACGTTTGGCTTTGATGTGTATCCCTCGGCAGGCATATTTTCTTCTGCAACTGCCTGCATTGGAACGCTTACAAATAATTCATCTTGACCAACTGCAAGTCCATGAATAGTAAATGTATGACCTACTGCATCGGGAGAAATATGAGTCATACGGACTCCGTTGAGTGTTGCTGAACCATCAATAGTTCCGCGCACTCTGGCGAAGTAATCATTATTTAAACTTTCACCGCCGTCATAATTAGTAACAGTCATGGTGATTACTGAATGAGCCGGAACTTCAAAATTAGTTACGGGTCCATAAGAGACATAGCCAGGATGTGCGCCACCATCTTTTCCGTGACTGCCGGCCATGCTGTCTGGATATACAGAGATGTCTAGCGTTGCATGAGGCAAGGTTCCCTGTGGCGTATCCATGGATCCTGCTGGCGTGGCCGCCAAAACTCTTGAATCATTCTTGGCGTTTGCAACATATGATCCGACGCCGGCAATAACTGCCACACCTAAGATCACCGTTCCAAGCGCGCCAAATACCCGCTTATTCATCAATGCCCCTCCCGATAGGGAAATATGTAAACTCACATGCAATTCCTTTGAAACTGTGAGCCCGTTCACAGGAGGGTACGGCAGAGTTCCATAATTTGGAAGTCTATTCGGGGGGATTTCTCTTCTCCAACGCTGCCTTGAGGGTTAGCCTTCGCAATTATGGAGATGCACCATCATGAGGTTGGAATTTGGGGATCTTGGCAGTTGGCCCCAGAGATTCTGCTTCCACTTTTACTTCTTACATATCTATATGCGCGCCAACCTAAGAGCTCTGTTTCATCTGGGCAGCGCAACTTCTTTTTTGCCGGAATTTTTACTGCCTTAGCTGTGATCGTTACGCCCATCGGGGCGCGTGCCATGGACTACTTCACGTTACACATGATTCAGCACATTACTTTGATGATGATTACTGGCCCGCTGTTGGTTCTCGGAACTCCAAATAACTTCCATCCAAAAAATAGAACCTTCCTTGCGGCAACCAATCCATTTTTTAGTTGGTTTGCCTATGCAACGCTCATGATTGGTGTGCATCTTCCAGTTCCTCATAAGTTCATTATGGAAAACCCGTGGGCTCACACCTACCTTGAAGTCGGCTTATATCTCCTGCTGCCCTATTTATTTTATTTCAACTTACTTGATCGAAATTTAGTTGGGAGACGCGTAACTCCAGCCCTCTCTGTCATCGCACTATTTCTGATGATGGTTCCAGAAACGTTGACCGGCTTCTTTATTTACACTGCCCCAGGTTCTTTGTACGACAACATGTATTCACTAAATGATCAACGCCAAGGTGGATCTTTCATGTGGGCCGGTGCAATGATTATCGATGCGATTTGGATGTCATTTGCTGTGTATCACTGGATTAAATCTGAAGAAAAGAAATCTCTTGAGATGGATGCTGAGTTAGCAGCTGAAAATGGCTAGCAATGAAGAGTTTGAAGCTCCTGAATGGGTTCGCAATGATTCAGAGACTCCTCCAATAACTGCTCAACAGAAACGAATCCTAAATATCTCACTCTTTGTTTTTGTTCCCTTTTGTTTATGGGCAGGCTGGTTCGAATTTGGTCGCGCACAAACCGGTAACTGGCGCGCGTGGGTCTACACATTTGAATGGCCATTCTTTGCTGGGGTTTCTTACTATTTATGGCGCAGGCTTTCGAAGGGCGATATTCCACGCATTCCGCGCCCGGATTTAAAGGCTTTAGCTGATGAAGCCGATGGTAAAGACAAGCAATAATTCACGGTAGAATTGCTCTGTTGATGCAACCGCATCAAAGAACTTCCCCCCAAGTGCTGCACCTGCAGCACTACTTGCGAGTCTTATCACGACCCTGACGGCCATTGCGAGCCGATCAAACCCGAGACGCGCTTGTCGTCTCGATTGGTATCTATTTTCTATGTCACTTACACCTCGTACTTCAGCGCCCGGAAAAGCCCGCCGCGCAGCATCAGTTGGAAAACCTAAGCGAGCGAAGAAAGCTGCATTTAAAGCAGCTGATCCAAAGGCCCGCCATACAACTGCACAAAAAAATGCACGCAAAGGCGTAGATGCCCTGCCTAAGTCAAGCAAGCCTGCATCAACTCGACGATATTCTGATGTTGATTCATCAACGCAATCTAAAAAAGAGGTTCGTTTAACTGATCGTTCAAAACTTCGCGCCAAGCGCTTTCAAGAAAAGACAGCTTCTCGACCACGCCCAATTGAAGCTCCTGAAGAGCGCGCTGCACGTATTGAACAATCACAACGACCTGAAAGCCGTGCAAAGA
This sequence comes from Actinomycetes bacterium, assembly GCA_037138575.1. Taxonomy (GTDB): domain Bacteria; phylum Actinomycetota; class Actinomycetes; order Nanopelagicales; family Nanopelagicaceae; genus Planktophila. The sequence goes on along the minus strand of JBAXIC010000029.1, from coordinate 2,411 downwards.
AATTTGTAACACAGCGCGATGATCGCACTAAGCGTTCTTTCGAAAGCAAGAAAGAGTTTGTAAAGCCAGAGAACAAAAAGCCTGAATATAAAAAGCCAGAGTTTAAAAAGAGTGAATACAAAACTTCAGATACTCGCCCAACTAATCGTCGTGATGCTGCAAAGGCAAAAGTTTCACGTATCGATGATGGTCGACCAAACTTTGTTCCACGCAAGGTAGAAAAATTTGATCCAACTCGTCCAAAGAAGCGCAGCGAAGCACCAGATACGCGTGCAGCAAACTTCCGTGCCGAGCGTCCAGTCCGTGATCGTCGCAATGATTCACCTGCCTATGCTCGTGATGATTTCAAGCATTCGTCAAAGACACATACAAATGCCGCAGTCGATTTCGGTGCAGATGACAACTACATCTCAGCAAATTTAGCTGATGCCAACTTGGTTGATGCATCTCCACTTACTGAAATCACAACTACTTTCAGTGATCTTGGAATTGCTACTCCCCTAGTAAATGCTCTTGCAAAGCAGGGAATCATGCATCCATTCCCTATCCAGATTGCTACATTGCCAGATGCTTTGGCAGGTCACGACATCTTGGGCCGTGGGCAAACAGGATCAGGTAAAACTCTTGCATTTGGTTTAGCTCTTCTCAATAACCTCAACGGCAAAGTCGCAAAACCACACAAGCCTCTTGCATTGGTTTTGACTCCAACGCGCGAACTTGCTCAGCAGATTGATGAAGTTTTAATGCCTCTTGCACGTTCAATTGGGCACGAATCAGTTGTAGTAGCCGGCGGAATGTCATACGCAAAGCAGATCACTGCCATGCGCCGTGGAACAGCAATTTTGGTTGCAACTCCAGGCCGTCTTATCGATCTTCTTAATAAGGGCGAAGTTCAACTTGATCAGTTGCAAATCACAGTTCTTGATGAAGCCGATCAAATGGCTGACATGGGCTTCTTGCCAGTAGTAAAAGAGATCTTGGATCAAGCAAAGCTTGATGGACAGCGTCTGTTGTTCTCAGCAACTCTTGATCGCGGTGTTGATTCATTGGTTCGTCAATATTTGAAGAACCCAAAGACTCACTCATTACAAAATGACCGTGCATCTGTTTCAACAATGGAGCACTTCGTTCTTGTTATGAACCCAGGCGATAAAGACGACATTACAAATCAAATCGCTGCTCGTAACGGTAAAACAATTATGTTTGTTAAGACCCAACGCGGTGCAGATCGTTTAGCTGACAAGCTTGCTCATGCAGGAGTTGCAGTAGGCGCACTTCACGGTGGAAAGTCACAAGCAGTTCGTACTCGAACTCTTGCGCTCTTTAAGGAATCGGCTAACGCGGCTCTTGTTGCAACAGATGTTGCTGCACGTGGAATCCACGTTGATGGAATCTCATTAGTTGTTCACGTAGATGCACCAACTGATCACAAGGATTATCTACACCGCGCAGGCCGAACAGCTCGCGCAGGTGAAGCTGGAACTGTTGTAACGATTGCTACAACTAAGCAGCAAAAATCAATTGGTGGACTCACTTCTCGTGCCGGTGTTACTCCAAAGTTTGTTGGTGTTACTCCACTGAGCACTGAGCTCATGAAGATCACTGGTGCTCAAGAGCCTTCAGGAGTCCCATACATCGTGCCAATCGTTGAAAAGTCAGTACGAAGTGGCGGCAATAAGCGCCCTCGTCCTAACTCAAGTCAGCGTCGCCGCCGCCCTCATTAAGGTTTAACGCATAATCCCTGTATGACCTAAGGAGTAACGACCTGGCTGTGGCCAGATTGTTAATCCATGCGGTTCTTTGCCAACCTTTATTCGCTTAATGAAAGCGCCTTTTTCTATGTCAAAGACATAGACCTCGCTGTCATAACGACCGGTGACCCAGAAAAATTTTCCATCGGCCGAGATATTTCCCATGTCTGGACTTCCGCCCCCAGGAATTATCCATTTAGCAATTAACTTGTTATCGCTAAAGCGCAAAACTGAAACTGAACCTTCTTCGCGATTTGTGATTAATAAAGTTTTGGCATCACGCGTGACGTATAAACCATGGGTACCAAGTCCAGTTTTTAGAAAAGTAAATTTTCCAAAGTGGTCGGCGGGCATAATCCACACACCATTAGATGCCATATCAGCTATATAGAAAGTTTTTCCGTCGGGTGAAATCTTTACATCTTGTGGCATCGGGCGCATGCTATTTTTCTGTGGCAACAACGCTTTGCCAATTAGCTGCATCTTTGCGGTATCTAATTTTAAAATCATCCCGCTGAATTCACATGTTGCAATGAAAGTAGTTCCATCGGCGGTCCAGTCAGCATGATTAACTCCAGAACAAGGAACTTTGATGACTTTCTTAATCGCCATTGTGTGGGGGTCTCTAAAAACAATCTGTTTATCTGCTTCAGCCATGAC
>JBAXIC010000028.1:0-17282 GCA_037138575.1 Actinomycetes bacterium | reverse complement strand
AGAAGCTTGTCGGTGGCGGATCTATGCAGATCGTTAACCAGACAGTTCCAGCAGCGTTACGCAAACTTGGCTACACCGAAGAAACTATCGAAGCCATCGTTGAATTCATCGGAGCTAACGGTCACGTCATCGATGCTCCAGGGTTAAAGCAAGAACATTACGACGTATTTGACTGCGCACTTGGTGCACGTTCAATTGCGCCAATGGGCCACGTTCGCATGATGGCTGCATGCCAGCCATTCCTTTCAGGTGCGATCTCAAAGACAGTTAACCTGCCATCAGATGCAACTGTTGAAGAAGTTGAAGATGTTTATTTCCAGGGATGGAAGCTCGGTCTTAAGGCACTTGCTGTGTATCGCGATAACTGCAAAGTTGGACAACCTCTCTCTGATGGAAAGGCTGCAAAATCTTCAGGTTCAGTAGAAGCTGTTGCACCAGTTGCTGCAGTTCGCAAGCGCCTACCAAAGGCACGTCCATCAATTACTACATCATTTGCTGTTGGTGGTGCCGAGGGTTACATGACCGCTGGTGCTTATGCCGACGGTGCACTTGGTGAAGTATTCCTAAAGCTTGGCAAGCAAGGTTCAACGCTTGCCGGTGTAATGGATGCATTCTCAATCGCAGTATCAATCGGATTGCAATACGGAGTTCCTCTAGAAACTTTCGTAGAGAAGTTCACTAACTTGCGATTTGAACCAGCAGGTATGACAGATGATGCAGATATTCGCATGGCACAGTCCATGATGGATTACATCTTCCGTCGCTTAGCACTTGATTACTTGCCATTTGAAACACGCAGTGCAATGGGCTTGTACACATCATCAGAGCGTGCACGTGCCTTGGAAACAGGTGAGTACACACCAGATATCACTGCAGCAACAGAGACAATCGCACAATCTGCAGCTCCTGCAACAGTTGCAAAGCCAGTTTCAGTAAAGATTGAAACAGCACCTGCAGTTGAATACGGATCATCAACTGAGTTGATGGAAGCACTCTCTGGTGTTAAAGCAGATGCACCGTTATGTATGACATGCGGAGTAAAGATGCGTATGTCAGGTGCATGTTATGTATGCGAAGGATGCGGAAACACATCTGGTTGCTCATAAGAGTTTATTAAAAAAGCCCCGCCGATCTCACTTCGGCGGGGCTTTTTTAATGCTTGCTATTAAGCGACAAGAATTGAGCGCTTACTAAGGCCCATAAAGTAACCATCTATAAGGGTTTCTGGGGCAACATCGGCCGAAGTTGCTGCACCTAAAGTAATAAATAGCGGCGTGAAGTGTTCAACTGTTGGATGTGCATATGGCATTCCAGGAGCCAATTCCCTGTAATTGGAAAGCGTATCGACATCACCCTTAGCTAATGCTTGCGCCGCCCATGCATCGAATTCGCTAGACCATGTTGGTGCTTCGGCATCTGTGCGCCAATCGCGCAAGTAACGAAGACCATGAGTCATGAATCCAGATCCAATGACAAGAACACCTTTTTCGCGAAGTGGTTGTAAACGCTTACCTAGTTCCATCAAACTCGCAGGATCACTTGTAGGCATCGACATCTGCACAACAGGAATATCAGCATCGGGATACATAACTCGAAGTGGTACCCATGCCCCATGATCAAGTCCACGATTAGATTGATAAACAGGTTCTGTATCGGGCATCATTGAAATGACAAGATCACTAATCTCAGTAGCATCAGGAGATTTGTAAGTCATCTCATAAAATTTTCTATCAAAGCCGCTGAAGTCATAAACAAGGGGAGTATTTGCCGCAGAATTGCTTAATGTGATTGGTTCAGATTCCCAGTGGGCGCTAACAATTACTATCGCTTTTGGCCTTTCAATCTTTCCAGCAATTTCGCGCAACTGCGAAGTCCACAAAGGATCATCGAGCAACATCGGGGCGCCATGGCCGATATAAAGCGCGGGCATCTTTGACATATCCAGAGCATATAGCAAAGTAGTTGAAAGTTCAACTACATAGGGTGATTGCCATAATCGCAACGCTAGTTGCATGGAATATGTGCCTGGTTAGACTCATCCTGTGAGTACATCTGCTGGAGCTAGATTTAAAAAGGCGTTAAGCGATGAAAAACCTCTGCAAATTATCGGAACAATTAACGCCAATCATGCACTCCTTGCAAAGCGCGCCGGCTACCGCGCCATCTACTTATCTGGCGGGGGAGTCGCAGCAGGCTCCATGGGTATCCCAGATCTTGGAATCACAACTCTTGAAGATGTTTTAACCGATGTTCGCCGTATTACCAATGTCTGCGATACACCGCTGCTAGTTGATGCCGATACTGGCTTCGGGGCTTCGGCTTTTAATATCGCTCGCACCGTTAAGGATTTAATTAAAGCCGGAGCTGCGGCGATGCATATTGAAGATCAAGTTGGCGCAAAGCGCTGCGGACATCGTCCTAACAAGGAAGTTGTAGCAATGGGCGAAATGGTTGATCGCATTAAAGCAGCAGTTGATGCCCGTACAGATGATGATTTTTCAATTATGGCTCGCACCGATGCAATCGCAATCGAAGGTATCGACGCAGCGATCGAGCGCGTGCATGCTTACATCGAAGCTGGTGCAGATTTAGTATTCCCTGAAGCAATTCGAACTCTTGAGGATTACAAGAAATTTAGTGCCGCCGTTTCAAAACCAATTCTTGCCAACATTACAGAGTTTGGATTAACTCCTTTGTTTACTCGTGATGAACTTGGCGCTAATGGTGTCTCAATGATTCTCTATCCATTATCAGCATTTAGAGCCATGAATAAGGCCGCTGAAAATGTATATGAAGCAATTCGCAAAGAAGGCACGCAAAGCGGTGTTATTGCCACAATGCAGACTCGTGAAGAGCTCTACGACCGAATTAATTACTATGCATACGAAAAGGCGCTCGATAAGACTTTAGGGAAAGAATAAATGGCTGACTTTAAACCTAAGAAATCCGTAGCTTTATCAGGTGTAGCCGCTGGAAATACAGCGCTGTGCAGTGTCGGCAAGAGCGGAAATGATCTTCACTATCGTGGCTATGACATCGCAGATCTTGCGGCACATTGCGAATTCGAAGAAGTTGCACATCTTTTAATTCATGGCTCACTGCCAACTAAGGCGCAATTGGCGGCTTACAAAGCAAAGTTAAAGACACTTCGTGGACTACCAGATGCGCTTAAATTAGTTCTAGAACAGCTGCCTGCAACTGCACATCCAATGGATGTTATGCGCACAGGTGTTTCAACTCTGGGCTGCTTGACTCCAGAAGCAGCCGCACATGGCGAAGCAGATGCTAAAGAGATCGCCGATAAATTAATTGCGTCCTTCGGATCCATGTTGGTTTATTGGTATCACTTTGCCAACAGCGGTAAGCGAATCGAAGTTGAAACCGATGATGATTCAATTGGTGGACATTTCTTGCATATGTTGCATGAAAGTGCACCTAGCGATCTCTGGGTTAAATCGATGCATGCATCGCTGATTTTGTATGCAGAGCATGAATTTAACGCCTCAACTTTTACCGGTCGTGTAATTGCCGGAACTGGTTCAGATATGTATTCAGCTATCGCTGGTGCTATTGGCGCACTTCGCGGACCTAAGCATGGCGGAGCAAATGAAGTCGCCCTTGAAATCCAAGAACGATATTCAAACCCTGATCAAGCAGAAACCGATATCCGTGCACGAGTTGCTGCCAAGGAAGTTGTTATTGGTTTTGGTCACCCGGTCTATACCGTCTCTGATCCACGTAATGAAATCATTAAGGCGATTTCACTTGATCTATCAAAGGATCAAGGAAGCACGGCGTTGTATGAAATCGCTGAGCGAATTGAATCAGTGATGTGGGAAATCAAAAATATGTTCCCTAATCTCGATTGGTTTTCAGCCGTTGCATACAAGCAGATGGGCATTCCAACTGCTTTCTTCACACCAATTTTTGTAATTGCTCGCACAACTGGCTGGTCTGCCCACGTCATCGAACAGCGCATCGACAACAAGATTATTCGTCCAAGTGCTAACTACACAGGTCCTGAAGATTTACCGTTCCTACCAATAGAAAAGCGATAAATAATGTCGAGCCATGTAGCAAAATCCAATCAGCCATATGACCAAGAGATCATCGACATCGTTGATTATGTTTGCAACTATGAAATAAGCTCACCAGTTGCTTATGAAACTGCGTGGAACTGTTTTATGGATACTTTGGGTTGTGGTCTTGAAGCCCTTGAATACGAAGCCTGCACCAAGCTCCTTGGCCCAGTTGTTGAGGGTTTAAGCGTTGCAAACGGTGTAAAAGTGCCCGGTACTAAGCATGTTTTAGATCCAGTACAAGGTGCTTTCAATATCGGCACGATGATTCGCTGGTTAGATTTTAATGACACATGGTTAGCCGCTGAATGGGGACACCCATCAGATAACTTAGGCGCAATCCTGGCAACGGCCGATTGGTTAACGCGAACAACCGATAAGAAGTTCACCGTTAAAGATGTCTTAACTGCAATGATTAAAGCCCATGAAATTCAGGGTTGCATTGCGCTCGAAAACTCTTTTAACAAAGTTGGCCTTGACCACGTTGTGTTAGTAAAGGTTGCATCAACGGCCGTAGTCGCACAGATGATGGGTCTTACACGCGATCAAATCCTGGCCGCGGTTTCACTTGCATGGGTTGATGGTCAATCACTACGCACATACCGTCACTTTCCAAATGCAGGTTCGCGTAAATCCTGGGCAGCTGGGGATGCAACATCCCGTGCAGTTCGTTTAGCGTTAATCGCTAAGACGGGCGAGATGGGATATCCATCAGCACTTACCGCTAAGACGTGGGGCTTTTACGATGTTTCATTTAAAGGCAACGCCTTTAAATTCCAACGCCAATATGGAACATATGTAATGGAAAATATTTTATTCAAGATTTCTTTCCCAGCAGAGTTCCACTCACAAACCGCCGTTGAAGCTGCCATGACGCTTTACCACCAAATGGTCGCCGCTGGTAAAACTGCTGCTGATATTAAAAAAGTAACAATTCGAACACATGAGGCCTGCATCAGAATCATTGATAAAAAGGGTCCGTTGAATAATCCTGCAGATCGCGATCACTGTATTCAGTACATGGTTGCAGTGCCACTTATCTTTGGACGCCTCACGGCACGCGATTATGAAGAAGATATTGCTGCCGATTCACGGATTGATTCTTTGCGCGAAAAGATTATTTGCGTTGAAGACTCTGTCTTTACCGCTGATTATCACGACCCCAGCAAGCGCTCAATCGCCAATGCTTTAACTATTGAATGTGTTGACGGCACAATATTTGGCGAAGAGGTTGTGGAATACCCAATCGGCCACGCTCGTCGTCGCACCGATGGAATCCCCCTTCTCATTGAAAAATTCAAAATTAATTTGGCCCGTATTTATGACAAGCCAACACAGGAAAAAATCCTCGCCCTTTCACTCGATTACGAAAAGTTTGCCGATACCAATGTGGATGTTTTAATGGATTTAATGGCGCTTTAATGAGTCGAATACTCATTGCACCAGACTCATTTAAGGGCAGTGCAACGAGTATTCAAGTCTCACGTGCAATCGCAAAAGGTTGGCAATCCATTCGCTCAGAGGATGAATTACTTCAAATTCCTTTTGCCGACGGCGGCGAAGGAACTCTGCTTGCCATCGAAACATCACTGCCAACTGCCCAACGAATTTATTGCCCGGAAGTCTCACCCGATGCCTACTGGCTTTTATTGGATGGATCAACGGCTGTTGTAGAACTAGCTCAGGTATCGGGTTTAACGTTGTTATCTCAATTAGACCCGATGGGTGCTCATACTTTTGCTTTCGGTCAAGTCTTAGCTTCAGCTGCATGCGATGAAAGAGTTAAACGAATTTATTGCGCTCTCGGTGGCTCTGCAAGTACCGATGCAGGCGTTGGAGCATTGGTGGCTTTAGGGATGAAATTCCTCGATGAAACTGGTGATGAAGTTTCCCTGGGAGGTGAGCAGTTATTAAGAATCAGTAGTATTTCAACAGTAGGAGCAGTCTTACCCCCGGAAAAAGGCGTCATATTACTCGTTGATGTGCAATCGCCATTACTCGGCCCTCATGGCGCGGCGGCAATTTATTCTGCACAAAAAGGTGCAACACGTAATCAGATTAAAGAACTTGCAAAAGCCTTAGAACATTTCGCAGATTTGACGGGCTATGTAGATAGTCCGGGAAGTGGCGCCGCTGGTGGAACTGCATTTGGACTATGTGCATTGTGGGGAGCCAAAATTGAAAGCGGGGCTGCAAAGATTGCAGAGTTATGCGGGATTGATGCAGCTATGGATTTGGCTGATTTAATTATTACCGGTGAAGGTCGCCTCGATCATCAGAGTTTTCAAGGAAAGGCTGTTGGCCACATTAGTCAACGAGCAAATACTTCGGGAACTCCAATTGCATATTGTGTGGGATCAATCGAAGGGGAGTTTCCAGAATCTTGTATAGGTGGAGTCTCGCTTTCAAAAATTGCAGGAAGTTCTGAGCAAGCGATGGAGAACCCAGAAAAGTATTTGATTGAGGCCGGTGTGCAGCTGGCTCAATTCCTATAGGATTTTGGGCGTGAAGCCAATCAAATCTGTAGTGATTAATGAGAAAATTTCGACGCCTGAATGGGCCATTCTCGAGCGCGAAATAATCGACAAACTCAATGCCGCAGCGCCCGAATTTGTTGCCAGATACACCCGTTCTGATGGCTCTTTGATTTGGCGTGATTCCTGGGGAAGCATGGATGGATCTGATGATCCCTACGAAGCGTTTATGTATCTTGCGCTTTTGTATTCAATGGGCGGAAGTGAGCAAGTTTATGAACTTGCGCGAAAAATGTGGGATGCAATCACTATTCAATGGACAGCTTATGGTCAGATTTACCGGGAGTTTGATGGATATTACGACTGGATGCATCATGGCGAAGGCTATCTTTATCATTATTTTTTTGGACTCACGAAACCAGATTCATTAATTGATCGCCAAAGGGCAAAAAACTTCTCAGATATGTATACCGGTTTAGATGCACAAGCTAAGAACTGGGATAGTGAAAAGAAAATGATGCTTTCGCCGCTGACTGGAAGTCGCGGCCCTCGACAAGTAGTCACTCATGAAGATTGGCAAACTCACCGCACCGTTCTTGATGATTACTTAGCACCCTATGAAGATATTGCTAAAACAGATTTTTCTACTATGAAATGCCATTGGTCAGATCCAGAAGTTTATGACGATCTCATTAAAAAGATGAATGAGCGAATGAACCGTGGAGATGTCCCTCTCAACCTAAATGCAACCTCGCTGATGACACATGCTTTTATGTATTCGAGTGAAGCTCGTCTAAAAGATTGGGTTCTTACTTATCTTGGGGCGTGGAAAGAGCGCACTGAAATAAACAATGGAATTATGCCGGACAATATTGGCCTCTCCGGAAAAATTGGAGAGTACAACGATGGCAAATGGTGGGGTGGTTATTACGGTTGGCGTTGGCCACATGGATTTATGACGATTATGGAGCCGCTTACAAATGCAGCCATGAATGCTGTACTGCTTACAGGTAATTACCATCATCTTGATTTGGCGAGATCGCAGTTCGATTTAATCTGGTCGCTTAGAAAAGAAGTTGACGGGATCATCAAAGTTCCACATCGCCATTTTGATTCCGGTTGGGACGATTACCGAACTCCATCGCCAAGGCACATGATTTATTTATGGACAACCTCAATGGCAGAAGAGGATCTAGAACGAATCTCTCAGCTACCTCGAGACAACGATTGGAATGTCATTGCAATTCCTGGGGTATCAGGCAGGGATTCGCTCACTGGACGAGACACGAAGCATTACATTGCAAATACTCTGCCGTGGTTTCAATTTATCCAAGGTGAGTTACCAAATTATCCAGTTGAGATATTGAAGGCAAATATAGAATTAATAGATACGCAGTTACGTAAAATGCGCTCACAAACTGGAGATCCGCGGGGTTGGGACACTTATGATCCGGCCACAGCCGATGAGGTCGTTGGTTTGGATTTGCGTATAGATGGCTATCAAATCCACGCATGGCAAGAGTTCAGCCCGATTTACTTTGAAGGCTTGGCGCAGATGACGATGGGCGCACCCATGCATATTTCTCACGGCGGATTGCAACATGGCAAGGTACGTTTCTTTGATGGCGATCAGCAACGTCCAGGATTACCGAGTGATGTTGGAGCGATTGTGGATTCATTATCTGCAACGAGTATTGGGATGAAGATTTCTAATACCAGTACAACTACATCGCACTCACTTGTTATTCAAGCGGGAGCATTTGGGGAACATAGATTCACTTGCGTCGAAATAAAGTTAGATTCTGGTTCCAGCCAAAAACATCAGATTGAATCAAAGTGGTTTCAAATTGATTTAGGTGTACAAGCTGGCGCCACTTTAATTTTCACGGTCGAGCGATACGTAAATAGCCCAAGTTATGAGACTCCATTTTCGGCACTAGATGATTGGGATGCATTGATTAAGCCTCGACCAGATGAAAATTTTTCTCCGGTAGCAAAATGATTTGGAGTGAGTTTTCAGATCTGCGAATTCCAAGCTCTTTGCAGGCGCTATCAAATACAGAAGAGTTTCCGGCGCCAGAGATTCTCTCATCAATAACTTTTTATGTTCCGCCTTACATGATGGGAGCCCGTGCACTTGAACCGATTGCGCACATGTCTTCTTTAGAAGTTATTCAAAGTCCAAATGCAGGAGTCGAAGATGTGCTTGCGATACTCCCGCCAGGTGTCACTCTTTGTAATGCCAAGGGCGTTCATGATGCTTCAACTGCTGAGTTGGCCATTGGATTAACAATTAGTGCTCGGCGCGGTTTTGCTACTTTTATGGCTAACCAAATGAAGGGGATTTGGAACCATTCGCGGGAAAAAGCTTTAGCTGATTCGCGCGTTGGAATTGTTGGAATGGGAAGCATCGGTTCTTTAATTGCAAAGCAGTTAGAAGTTTTCAACGTTGAAGTGATTGGATTTACTCAAAGAGGTAGCAATTCAAACAAAACAATGGATGAATTTGATGACTTGCTGCCAACTTTGGACGTCGTCATCTTAATTCTTCCCCTGACACTAAGTACCCACCACTTAATGAATCGGAAACGAATCGATGCGATGAAATTGGGTGCCACTCTTATCAATGTGGCTCGCGGGCCGATAGTTGATACCGATGCTTTAGTAGATGCATTGAATCGCGGTCATATCTCTGCAGGAGTTGATGTCACAGATCCCGAGCCGCTGCCAGTTGGACACCCACTGTGGAGCGCACCAAATCTCATTATTACTCCGCATGTAGGGGGAGACTCCAGCGCATTTAATCCGCGAGTGCGTGCGCTTATAGAGAGCCAGTTACAGCGTTTTGCAACCGGCCAACCACTTATAAATATTGTGGCTGGCCCGCTGCGCTAGAGAATTGCGACAGTGTGCTTATCGATGAAATCCCAGTCGTAATCGATACATAGACCTTCACCTTTAGGCGCCATTACATAACCATCAACAATATTGAGTTTGCTTTTTGTGCCGAACTCAAAGTCATCAAAGGGATATAGAGTTTCGAAGAATTCACAGTTACTGATTGCAAGTGATGGGTGAAGCTGCACTTGTTCAAGACCATGATAAATCGTTGTGTGTAGCTCACATTGAATTCCATGTGCTTCAGCTAAGTGAGCAGTCTTCATAACTGCTGTAATACCTGCCCGCCAAGAAACATCGGTACGGACAATGTCTACGATATCTTCCTTAATGCAATGCGCAACACTGTATTGATTACCTGCGATTACTTCAGTTCCGCAGATTGGAATATCTAATTTTTCGCGAAGTTTCTTTAATCCATTGAGATTGACATCTAGTAATGGTTCTTCTAGCCATTTGTATCCAAGTCGCTCAAGCTCTCGTCCTGCTTTTAAAGCCTCTTCATATGAAGCCATAATCACAGGATCTGCCATTAGAGTGAAATCGTCACCAACTGCTTCTCGAACAGCGCGATAGCAAGCAATATCTAGATCCAATCCACCTGGTGGGTGAAGTTTGTATCCCTTATATCCCTTGGCCTTAACCTCTAACGCTTGCTTTGCATAATCTTCCGGTCCGGGCAAAAACATTGATGAAACGTAGAGTGGAACTTTTTCTCGAGCTGCACCAAGTAATTTATAGACAGGCTGGTGTGCCATCTTTCCAACGATGTCCCAACATGCATTATCAAATGGGGCATATGCATAAATGGGTACGTGGTTCCATCGACGATCGAAGAGTTCAAAATCTTTCATATTTTTGGCTGAGCTATGTGCACTGCGACCAATGAAAAATGGTTTTACCTGCGACATCGCTGCTGCTGCAGCCTTTGCATCTAAAGCACCAAAACCAAACGAAGTACCTTTTACGCCATCTTCTGTCGTGATTGTGATGACTGTAAAATCTGGTCTAGAACCACCGGGAAGGCGTACAGCATCAACGGCTTCAAGAGTGTTGAGTTCATCGCCTCCGCGGCAAGCACGAATCTCAATATCTTTAATGATGGATGTGTTCATTCATTTCCCCGTCTCTAAAAAATCCTATAGGATAAATTAAACCTAGAAGAGCTCGGTGTCAAGGATAAAAACTACTTTCTTTACTTATTAACAGCCTTAACTGAGGGAGAGAATCGTTTTAAAGAAGACTCAATGTGATTATGCATAGAGATGCGCGCAGCCTTTGGATTTTGATCAAGGATTGCTTTGGCTATCGCATCATGTTCTTTGATAGCTAACTGTCCGGAGCCGGAATGGTAATACTGCTCAAATAAATCCTGAACAAATTGAGATCGTGACTCGCTCTCAATTAAGTGAAGCTTGTTTGCCATAAAGAGGCGAAATAAATGCAAGTGGCAATGTGTCCGCTCAAAGGCAGTTGCAACCGAACTGCTTCCTGAGATATGTGCAATTAATGTATGAAAGCGGGCATCGTGTTCTGTTAAAGCTTGAAATTGATCATCTACTTTGAATTTCAATGCAGCTTTTGCACTCTGCATTTCTCCTTTAAGTGCAGCTTTTCCGGTTGAATCAATCTTTGTCGCTGCTTGCTCTGCTGCCCATGGCTCAATAAGTAATCTGAACTGAAAGAGATCATTGAACTCTTCTACTGACAGAAGGTTGGTTGCCGTGTATCCCTTAAGTGGCTCCTTGGCTATGAGCCCGTCGGACTCTAAGCGGGCAAGTGCCTCGCGCACTGGTGTTTGTGAAACTTCGAGTTCAACTGCCAAGGCATCGATATTTACTCGCGATCCTGGCGCAATTTCATGTTCAAAAATCATCGCTTTAATCATGTCGTAAATTTCATCAGAGAGAACTGAACGACGTGGTGAGCGTTTAGCTTTTGGCGCAGCAGCTTTCTTTTTGGCCATTCACACTACTCACTTTCATATAAGTAAAACTATTTTGGTAGTCGAAGCCCCTGCATTCCACCATCCACGGCAAGAATTGTTCCAGTAGTGGAGCCCTGCCTTGGGTTTGCTAGATAGAGAATTGCACTTGCAACTTCATCGGCTGATACTAATCGACCAAGAGGCTGCCTAGCCTCCAAATATTGCCGTTCAGATACGGGATCTTTAGCTTGAGATAGAAGCCGTTCAACCCAGGGAGTGTCGGCTGTGCCTGGATTGACACAGTTAACGCGAATCTTCTCTTTTACTGCATCAGCAGCCATGGCTAATGTAAGGGACATCACCGCACCTTTACTGGCTGAATAAACTGCGCGTTTTGGTAAGCCCGCGGTTGCCGCAATTGAGCATGTGTTCACAATTGCTGCTGCCTTACTTTTGCGCAGAAATGGCATAGCGGCCGAAGATACGCGACTAATTCCGACAACATTGATGTTGAGAACTCGTTGCCATTCTTCTTCAGTTGAATCTTCAACAGAGCCGATGGCACCAATCCCTGCGTTATTAGCAAGAATGTCGATTGTGTCAGTTGATTTGGCAATCTCCTCAAATGCCGCAGCAACTCGCGAACGATCACCTACATCGCATGAAACCCAAGTTGCCACATCTGCCATCTGACCTTGTTCAAGATCTAAACCGAAAACTCGCGCACCTTGTGCATGTAACGCTCGAGCAACTGCAAGGCCAATGCCTGAGCCTGCGCCAGTTACTACAGCTGTGAGTCCTTTGAACTCTTCGCTCATGTGTGTGCTCCATTCATCCAGTATTCCCCCAATGGGAATACATATGTGTCAATGCTCGATTGGTGCATATTCGCACCGGCTCCCGGAAGTGTCGGTGGCATGTAATGACCTTTTGAAATTAATGCAGGTTCTAAGAAGTGTTCATGAAGATGGTCGACATACTCAACGACCCGGCCCGAATGATGTCCAGTAACTGAAACAGAGTCCCACATTGCAATATGTTGAACCATTTCGCAAAGACCAACGCCGCCTGCATGAGGACAAACAGGGATACCGAACTTGGCTGCCATCAATACGTTTGCAATATTTTCATTTACCCCTGCCACGCGTGACGCATCAATTTGCATGACAGAAATGGCTTTGCTTTGCAGCAACTGTTTGAAGATTATTCGAGAACTAGCCATTTCTCCTGTCGCAACAGGAGTAGGAGATACTTCACGTGCAATTCGAGCATGGCCTAGAACATCATCTGGATGTGTCGGTTCTTCAATCCAGCGCAGATTAAATTCACTTAATGAATTTATCCAGCTAATGGCGCTGTCAACATCCCACACTTGATTAGCATCAATAGCTATAGGAAAATCTGGACCAACCAGTTCGCGAATTTTTGTTAATCTTCTTCGATCATCAATCAAAGATTTTCCACATTTAAATTTGACCAGTGAGAAACCTTCACTAACTGCCTCTTGAGTCAGCTTGAGCATTTTCTCATCACTGTAGCCAAGCCATCCAGGTGTTGTCGTGTATGCAGGAACGCCTCGAGATAAGAGCAAGGATTCGTTTTTAGATTTGTTGGCTTCTTGTCGATTGAGGATCTCAAGGGCTTCATCAGAATTTAATGCATCGCTGATGTAACGGAAATCAATTGCCCCCACAATCTCTTTGGGCTTCATATCACTCAGAAATTTCCACAGTGGTTGCCCTTTATTTTTTGAAAATAAATCCCACAGTGCATTAAGGACCGCACCAGCGGCCATATGAAATACACCTTTATCTGGTCCAAGCCAGCGAAGTTGGCTGTCCGAGGAAAGTTCTTTGGCTATAGCGCCAATATTTGTAAATGCATCATCTAGATCCAGACCTACGACTTTTTCTGCCAAGATATTAATGGCAGCAATCTGAACTTCATTACCTCTACCAATAGTGAAAACTAGGGAGTCACCGGTAATCGAATTATCTGTTTTTAACCGCAAATAAGCAGCTGAATAATCAGGATCAGCGTTCATTGCATCGGATCCATCGAGCATTGTTGAAGTCGGAAATCTCACGTCAAAACTCTCAGAGGAGATGATTCTTGTCATCCGTTATTTCACAAAACTTTCTAGACCCTTTGGGGTTCCATTAATCTTCCATTGACCCTCATAACCCACCCCTGGATGAGTTGGTGCATGTACTAGCCCTTTGTTGTCTACAAAAGATTCGCGAGAAGTGGGATTTCCCCAGACTAGTGATTCATAGTACGTATTGTTTTTAATTGCCATACATAAATGAATGCTCTCAAGACCCATTCCATGGACTTCTGCGCGCAAGTGGTAAGCATCAGCTAGATGTGCAATTCGCATCGCACCGGTGAAACCACCGCGCAAAAATGTACTAACGCGAAGAGCAGAAGCCACACCAGTTGCAGCAAAGTCGCCTGCGCTCATGTGCGCGCCATCGGTTACTTCGCCAAGTAAAAGTGGAATTCGAACACGCTGTCCCAGCCATTTATATGCAGTGATACTAAACTCGCGCATTGGCTCTTCATACCAAGCAAAACCGGCATCATCTAGCGCATGTCCTAAGAAAACTGCATCAGTTAAATCAAAGCCCGCAGAACCGTCATACATCAATGCAATCTCATCTCCTACATGAGCTCGCAATTTATGAGCTAAGAGTGCATCTTTTTTTGCATCTCCAAAAGCGTGCAGTTTTATCGCCGGATATCCCAAAGCTAAACATTGATCAGCGATATCTAAAAACTCTTCAATACTTGAGTAAGTAACTGTCGATGCATATGCCTGAATCGATTCACGATAACCGCCAAGTAATTTATAGATTGGTAGTCCGGCTTGCTTTCCCGCGATATCCCACAATGCGACATCGACTACGTGAGCCATATTTGGCGCAAATCGTTCAATACGATCGAGTTCCCAAACTCGCTCCCATAGATATTCGCGTTGTAGCGGATCTTGCCCAATTAACTCTGCACGAAATCTGCGATCGACGTAGTCTTTTAAAATTACTCCTCGCGGAGCCGATGCAAAGCCAGTGATACCAACATCAGTTTCAATTACGAGCCATCCACTTGTCCCAGCAGGATCAGAACCAGGCAGGTTTTTACGCCAGACGAAAGAGGGGCTAAACCCTGGGTTATCAACTAGGACTACATGGACGTTAGTTATCTTCACGGCAGAACCCCTTTCTAACCCTATTTATAACTTCTTTATAACGTTCACCGTTTACGAGAATGAACTCTTCGAAACCGGCAAAATCTTTTTTGGAAATACTATACGAAATAGTATTTCAAGGCATAGTATTCGCGCAACTGGTTCGGGCGGCAAGAATTTGCTGACACCAGAAACGAAATGGGGGATACCTTGAAGAAGAAGTACTCATTGATTGCACTTGTTGGTGCTCTTGCAGTTGCTGGTGCAACATTGACAGCAATGCCTGCTCAAGCAGCTAAGCCATCAATCACAATTTGGGTAGATGCACCACGCCTTCCAGGCGCACAGCTCTACGCAAAAATCATGAAGGCCACCGTAGATGTGAAGGTAGAACTTCACGCACAGGGCGATCTAGTTCAAAAAGTTTCACTATTTAATCGTGTTAAAAAGGGTTGGCCGGATGTAGTTTTCGGTCCACCAAATGACGTATCAGTTCTAGCAGATGCTGGAAACGTTTTAGCTCTCGACAAATATGCTCCAGCAGAATTCTGGAAAGATATGGCTGGCGGTAACAAGTGGTGCCAATCTGGCGGTAAAACATGGTGCGTTAAGAATGACCTTGCACAAGATGTTTTGTGGGTTAATACAAAGTTGATGAAGGAATTTGGTTATACAGTTCCTAAGACTATGGATGACTTTGCAAAGATCGGTGCTGACATTGCCAAGAACCATCCTGGTTATTCACTAGGCGCACTAGGTTCACAGGGAATGTATTCAGCTTATTTATGGCCATCACAATGTCCAATCAACCAAGCAACATCTTCAACTGCTGTAAAGATTGCACCAACATCATCTAAGTGCACACGTGCTACTGCACTTGTCCAACCAATGATTGAATCTGGTGTGCTTTCAACATCAGCTCCTTGGGATGCCGATTTCATTAAAGATTTCGGTCAGCAGGACAAGGTTGTTATGACAATCGGACCATCATGGTTTGGTGAGTTCGTAATCAAGCCAGCTTCATCATGGGCAGTTCCAGCTGGAGAAATTACTGCAGCAGAAATGCCAATGTGGGCCGGCGAGAAGGTTAACTACTCAGGCGAATGGGGCGGTGGAATTTTCACAGTCTCACCTCACTCAAAGTATCCAAAAGAAGCATTAGCTTTCGCTATCTTCATGGTGAGCGACAAGCGAAATGTTACTGATGTAGTTAACCCTGATGGATCAAAGGGTGCACCAACATTCCCAGCATCAGCTAAGGGAAATGCACTATGGAAGGCGAAGATCTCTGCAGACAAGTGGTATTCATCTAATCCATATCCTGCAATGTTGGCTCAGTCAACAAAGATCTTCTCAGGAGAAAAGCCAGTTTCATATGACTCCAATGGAGCTATGGAAGGCACATTCGCAAATGCATTAAAGAAGACAAAGAATGCTCAATCAGCATTAGTTGAATTCTCAACTTATGTTACAAACCTTGCTAAGCAGCTAGGTTACAAGGTCGCAACAAACTAAAAGGGGCACGGGTGAAGAACCAAGTTGGTCGGGATAACCGGCCAACTTGGTTCTTACTTACGTAAATGATTTTTTTCTCTACAAAGGGGTATAGGAAATGGCACAGGTTAAAAAAGCAAGTCGACAGCGAACTAGCTTGGCGATGTACATCATGCTTGCCCCGTATGTGATTCTCCTCGTAATGTTTGGCATAGTGCCAGTAATTATGGCGATCCGCGAAGTGCCTTCTCCGTCTCGCGTAAATGCTGATGGCGGTTGGGATGCCTTCAAAATTGTTTCGCAGGACTTTCGATTTTTACCAGCCATCCAGCACGTGCTTCAATTTATGGCCGTCTTCGTGCCACTTACTCTCATTTTCGTTATTGGAATGGCACTCATGCTCGACGTGAAACATTCTAAATGGAAGAAATATCTGCGTCTTGCATACATCGTTCCAGCCTCTATTTCCGGTGGCGTTGCTGTTCTTGTTTGGTACGTCATCCTTCAACCAACCTTAAGTCCGATCAAGATTCCTTTAGGTTGGTTCGGGATCACTAATAGTGATCAGATTTGGCAGACTAAAAACCTATTTATGATCTTTGCGATTATGGCTTTTTTTGCCGTTGCAGGTAACTGGATCTTGATTCAGTACGGATCACTTCAGTCTATTTCATATGAAATTCTTGAAGCTGCTCGAATGGATGGCTGCTCTGCTCTTCAACTTGCCCTAAAAATTAAATTACCATTGATTAAGAAATATATTATTTATATGGGCGTACTTGTCTTTGCGGGAGGCTTACAACTTTTTGTTGAACCTCAACTACTCAATACTGGTGTTTATCAAGGCATAGCCGAATCTTGGTCACCGGATCAGTTGGCCTTTGAACTTGCCTTCACAAATGGAGACTTTGGTGGGGCATCAGCACTTTCACTATTACTTTTGATTCCAGCTCTCATCGGCGCCCTTATTGTTATTTTCAAAACTGACATGTTCGAAGAGGCCGAAGTTGCCAGCAAAAAGAAAGTGCAGGAATAATCAATGACAAATTTATTATCGTCTTATAAGAAGACTGCCCGCCTTCGTCAAGAGAGCCGGTGGGGCACAGGATTAGTAAATCTATGGTTAATATTTTTCGCCGTAGTCAGCATTGTGCCAATGATTTGGTTGCTTCTTGCACCAACCAAAACTGATCCAGATTTAACAAATAAGAACCCGCTGATGT
>JBAXIC010000027.1:0-17298 GCA_037138575.1 Actinomycetes bacterium | reverse complement strand
CTTCTTGCACCAACCAAAACTGATCCAGATTTAACAAATAAGAACCCGCTGATGTTTGGTCGCCTTGGTGGCTACATTGATGCATGGAAAAACCTTCAATATTTTGACAATGGAGTGGTTTTCAAATGGGCTCTTAATTCAATTTGGTACACCGCGGCTATCGTGGTTATTGCAACAATCTCAGCGTCATTGGCTGGTTTTGTGCTAACAGCATCGAATATTCGATTTAAGAAAGTATTTTTGATTTCAACTCTTATTATGATGCTTGTGCCACCCATGGCATTGGTTGTTCCAGTATTTGTATTAATGGACAAGCTATCTCTTATGGATAATCCTATGAGCGTAATTCTTGTTGCCTCTCTATATCCTTTTGGTACTTTTTTGGCATACATCTACTACTCGACAACTATTCCAAAAGAGCTATATGAATCTGCGCGCCTTGATGGGTGTAATGATTTCCGTCTCTATTCAAAGATTGCTTTGCCACTTTCATGGCCTCTTGTCTCACTACTCGCTTTCTTTGCCTTTATCGGTAACTGGGCGAATTACTTTTTGCCGTACATCTTGCTTCCCTCTAGCGAGCATTACACCTTGCCTATTGGACTCGGTTTCTTGTTCTACTCAACTCCGGCAATTAACCCAGGCATCGGTGCCACTTCAGTACCGATTTATAAGCCTGAAATAGCCTTAGCTGGAGTGCTCATTGCACTACCAATCATGATTGTGTTCCTATTTTCTCAAAAGCGTTTAGTGCGAGGAATGCTTTCAGGTTCTATCAAAGAGTAGTGATGGCACACAACACTCCAGTCAAGCTGCGCACAGGCCTTGAGATTTCTCAGTTTGGTTTGGGCACTGCAACTTTTGGCGGACTTTTCACTTCAATTACCGATGAGGATGCGGTAGCTACAGTTGATACCGCCCTTGAATGCGGTATTACTTACATTGATACCGCGCCTCATTACGGTAAGGGGAGCAGTGAAAGACGTCTAGCCAAAGCACTTGCAGGTAAAACCGGTTTTCATCTCTCAACAAAAATTGGAAGACTCTTAGTTCCGGCCGTCAATAGTCTGGACCCTGATTTTGCTGATTCTGATACCAGCGTTGTTAGAAAGTTTGATTATTCGGCTGCCGGCGTTGAGCGTTCAATAAAGGAGAGTCTTGAACGTTTGGAAATGGACCATGTCGATATTGTCTATATCCATGATCCTGATGATCCAATCTATATTGAGCAAAGCCTCAAAGAGGCATACCCCGCACTTGAAAAGATGCGCGATGATGGCTTCATCAAAGCTATTGGTGTTGGAATGAACCAGAGCGCAGTTCCGACGCGGTATGTGAATGAAACCGATATAGATATGGTGTTAATAGCTGGTCGTTACACACTGCTTGATCAGTCTGCAGCAGTTGATCTCTTACCCGCAGCACTCAAACGCGGAGTCGACATCATTGCAGCCGGTGTACTCAACTCGGGAATCCTTGCGAACCCCATTGTTGGTGCAACCTATGACTATGCACCAGCATCGCCAGAGATTTTAAAGAAAGCTTTGAAGATTAAAGGGATTTTAGATAGTTACGGTGTATCAATCACGAGCGCCGCTTTGCAATTTCCACTTCGTCATCCAAGTGTGAAAGCGGTTCTTGTTGGTTGCAGAAGCAGTCAGGAGCTACTTGATAACACCGCTGCCTTTGATGCGCAAATTCCAGAAGCCCTCTGGCAAGACCTTGCCCAGATTTAAGTAAAATCGTATAGTATTTCTTATGCCCTTAAACCCCCAAGCAGAAGCGTTTTTAGCCCGAGGAGCTGCGGCGGGATTGCCACACTTAGTCGACCAAGGCGTTTATGTAGCGCGTGGTTATTCGCATGCAGAACCAGATTTAGGCGGAGTGCTTAACCCTCGTGTTTCGATTGAAGATAGTTTTTTTACATCTAGTACTGCGGATATTCCGATTCATATTTACACCCCTCAAGGTGATGGTCCCTTCAGTGCACTTGTCTATTTTCATGGCGGAGGCTGGGTTCTTAACTACATAGGAAAATATGATGCACAGTTAGGTGACATGGCCGAAAGAATTAATTCAGTAATCATTTCGATTAACTACCAAAAAGCACCTGAGCACAAATTTCCAATCCCATTTAATGATTGTTACGAAGGCCTTGAGTGGGTTGTTGCTAATGCAAAAAAGCTCAACATTAATGCGGAAAAAATTGGAGTAGGTGGCGATAGCGCGGGCGGTAACTTGGCTTCAGCGGTTGCGTTAGCTGCTCGTGATCGGGGATCTATCAAACTGGCATATCAATGGTTGGTTTATCCATGTAATGGTCCAGAGTTTGTCGATTCACCGGATGTACCTAACGCGATTAATTATGGACTTGATCAACGTGGAATGAAATGGTTATGGGAGCAATACATAGTTCCAGCCGATCGCAGCAATCCTTATGCCGTGCCACATGCCGCCAAGAGTTTTGCAGGTTTGCCTCCGACAGTTTTGATTACTGCCGAATACGATGTGCTTCGCGCTGATGGCATCGCCTATCGTGACAAGTTGGTGGCTGCAGGGGTTGAAGTTGCATATAAGGATTGTCCCGGCATGATTCATGGCTTCTTTAATTATGGAAAATACATTGATGAGGGAATAAATATTCGAGAATATTTCGCCGATGAAATCAATCGCATCCTCGGTGCCTAGATGACAATTACCGAACTGCGGGGAATGACGTGGGACCATCCGCGTGGCCTTGACTCTTTAGTGGCTTCCAATGAACTTCTTAAGAGCGTTTTAGGCGTAAGCATTAGTTGGGATGCGCGATCTCTCTTGGCTTTTGGAGATCAACACATCTCTGAATTTTATAAGGATTACGACTTAATGGTGATTGACCACCCTCATGTACCTGATGCCGTACATGCAGGCGCGGTCGTAGAGTTTGAAAGCATTGCAACAAAGGCCCAGTTAGATGAACTTTCAAGGACCTCTGTTGGTCAGTCGCATAGTTCATATAAATATCAGGGAAGGCATTGGGCCTTGGCAATAGATACAGCTGCTCAAGTGAGTGCATTCCGCGCCGACAAAGCAGATGGTGCCCCGGTTTTTTGGAGCGATGTTTTTGATTTAGCGCGTGAGGGATCACTTCTTTGGGCGCACAAGCCTGTCGATGCCTTCAGTACCTTTGCAACATTGATGGCGCAAAAAGGTGCGGCCTTGTGTTCAGAAAACAATTATCTCAATCAAGATAAGGCGTTAGAAGTTCTTACATTTATGTGCGAGCTTGCGGTATTAGTGCCGGATTTTTGTGCCACAAGTAATCCAATTGATGTAGCTGAAATTCTTAGTGCAAGTGATGACTATGCTCATGGAATCTGTATGTATGGTTATAGCAACTATTCGCATAAGGGTTTTCGGAAAAACCGCTTAACTTATGACGATCTCCCATCTTTTGATGGTCATGCAACAGGGTCTCAACTTGGCGGAGCTGGTGTAGCGGTCTCAAGTGCAAGTTCTAATATTAAAAACGCTGCACAAGCGGCAATCCTTTTAGCGCTGCCTCAAATTCAAGCCACCACATATGGACTCGGTGGTGGTCAGCCTGGCAACTTAGTTGCTTGGAAAAATGATGAACTCAATCGAAGAACTGATAACTTTTTCCGCAACACTTTACGTACTCTCGAAGGCGCATGGGTCAGGCCTCGGATATTAGGTTGGCCAGATGTTCAGTTTGAAAGTTCGCAGATCATTCACAAAGCGCTTGTATCACGCAATGTTTCTAAATTAATAGTCTCCGAAATCGCTTCGACCTATGAGAAGAATGTGAAGGAATAACTCACGTGAACATGTACTTTGATGATTATGAAATTGGTACGACGAGAACTTCAACTGGCCGCACCATTACAGAAGCTGACATTGTGACTCACGCTGGCCAGACTGGCGATTTCTATCCCCATCATATGGATGCCGAGTGGTGCAAAACGCAGCCTTTTGGTGCACGTATGGCACATGGAACACTAGTTCTATCGGTATCAGTGGGAATGCTTGCCGGCGAGATTAACGAATCTGCAATGAGTTATGGCTATGACAAAGTTAGATTTATTGCACCTGTATTTATCGGCGACACAATTACTTCTAAGGCAGAGATAGTCGCAAAACGCGATCATGCAAAGAAGCCACAAGAGTTTGGCATGGTTGATGAGCAAGTAACCGTGACGAATCAAAGAGGTGAAACTGTCATTGCATTTATTCATTTGTACTTAGTTAATAGGGGGAAATAATGACCGAAATTTCCTTAGACCCAAGAGTTCGTACCGCAATGGTGAGCGATTCTCTAGATGTTGTCGGAGTACGCAACAATGTAATGAACTCTTCAATTCGTGCGTTGCGCCCAGAGATGCGAGCAGTAGGAGTCGCCGCAACTATCGCATTTGAACCAAGCTCTGATTATGATTTGAAAGATCCCTATGGCGCTGCTATTGATTTTCTCGATGCGATCAAAATAGGACAATTGGCAGTTGTTGCAACTGGCGGTCGAGATGATTCAGCTTTTTGGGGTGAACTCTTCAGTGCAGCAGCCAAAGGCCGAGGTGCCACGGGAATGGTTTGCGATGGTCCATTAAGAGATACCGAAGCCGTTGCAGGATTAGATTTCAATGTTTTTGGTGCATCTATGCGACCAATTGATTACAAAGGTCGGATGCGTGTTTCAAGCGTTGGCAAAGTGGTGACCTGTGGCGGAGTTGAAGTTCACCCAGGTGATGTTGTTATTGCAGATGCTGATGGGGTTGTTGTAGTCCCTATGGCCCATATCGATCGTGTCTTTGAATTAGCAAATGCACGTGCGCAAAGTGAAAAGAGTGTTTTGAAGGATTTGCTTGCAGGAAAATCAGTAAGAGAAGTATGGGATGCCTACGGTGTTCTGTAATTTTCAAGAAGAAATGGAGTAAACAATGGCAGTCAAGAAGTTAATTGATACACACCAACACTTGTGGGTGATGAGCGAGCGGGAATATAGCTGGATTGCTCCGGAGTATGGTCCACTTTTCGATGATTTTACGCCTGAGCGACTGGCACCAGAAATCCCTGCATCCGGTGTTACCGCTTCAGTATTAGTGCAGGCCGCGGATACATATGACGATACTTTTTACATGCTCGATGTAGCTGCGCACTCTGACTTTGTAGTTGGAGTAGTTGGGTGGCTACCTTTTGAACGCCCTAACGAGTCACGTACAGCCCTCGAGCTTTTTAAGAAGAACTCATACATTAAGGGCTTTAGAAACCTTTCACATGACTACAGCAATCCACGGTATGAATCAGATCCTGCATGGATTCTGCGCCCGGAAGTCTTGCAAACCATTGGGTTTATTGAAAAAGCTGGATTAACCTTTGATTATGTGGCAATTAATAGCGTTCACATTAAGAATGTCCCAGTTCTTGCACAAAAATTTCCTAATTTAAAGATTGTTATAGATCATTTTGCCAAACCAGATATTGCTGGCAATGTGATGGAGCCATGGGCATCACTTATGGCCGAGTGTTCGACGTATCCAAATGTTTATGCAAAATTATCAGGGCTAAATACTGCATCATCACCGCAATGGAGTTACTCCGATTGGCAACCATACGTTGATCATATTATTTCCAGCTATGGAGCTAATCGAACAATGATGGGTGGAGATTGGCCAGTATGCATTTTGTCTGGTGATTACGTCAAAGTTTGGAAGGCACAGTTAGATGTAATTGCTAAGTACTCAGAAACCGATCAAGAGTGGCTCTGCTTTAAAACAGCAGAAAAATTTTATAATCTTTAACAACTAGTAGGGGAGACACATATGCAACGTTATGCATCAGTTATAGGAATTAAGCCCGAGCACCGGGCAGAGTATGAGCGCCTGCATGCTGATGTGTGGCCCGACGTATTGGCACAGATTGCAACGAGCAATATTCGGAACTATTCGATCTATCGATATGGCGAACTTCTATTCTCGTATTTTGAATATGTAGGCGATGATTTTGATGCCGACATGGCAGAGATGGCTGCGGATCCGACAACACAGAAATGGTGGGATGTCTGTAAGCCATTGCAAACTCCACTCTCAGATCGCGCTGACGGCGAGTGGTGGGCTTCGATTCCAGAGATTTTTCACGTTGACTAATAAATCCGATCTTCCATTAGACGGAATCCTTGTACTGGATTTCAGTCAGTTTCTAGCCGGCCCAGTGGCTGCGATGCGTCTTGCTGATTTAGGTGCACGTGTTATTAAAATCGAACGACCTGGTGTCGGAGATATTGGACGAACGCTTGCATTCGCCGGGTTAGCCAGTGATGGTGACACTCTCTCGTTTCATATGATGAATAGAAATAAAGAGAGTTTTGCCGCCGATCTTAAAAACTCTGAAAACCTGCGGGAAGTTTGGAAGTTAATAGAAAAAGCCGATGTAATTATTCAGAACTTTCGACCTGGAGTTATTGAACGTCTTGGCCTAGGTTATGAAGAAGTTAAGAAGCGCAACCCTCGAATCGTTTATGGAAGTGCTACAGGGTATGGGTCGACAGGGCCATTTAAGGATCGACCTGGCCAAGATTTACTTGCACAATCGATTTCAGGTCTTCCTTGGCTAAATGGTAAAGCTGGGGATCCTCCAGTTCCAGTTGGTTTAGCTGTTGCAGATATCTTTACATCAACTCACTTGGCACATGGAGTGACTGCGCTATTACTTCGTCGTGAACGAACGGGTCTAGGTGGGTTAGTCGAATCGAGTCTTCTTGAAGCTATGTTGGACTTGCAGTTTGAACTCATCACGGCGAATCTCTTTGACCCTAACGTGATAGTTAAACGAGGCAGTGGTGCGCATGCATTTCTGCCGGCACCGTATGGAATCTATAAGACCGAAGATGGATATATGGCAATTGCCATGACACCAATTCCACCATTGGGCAAACTTCTTGGTATTGATCTATCTCAATATGAGGATCCAAAGAGTTGGTGGAGTGATCAGGAAGTGATTACGAATATTCTTTCAACCCAACTCTCTACTCAAACTACAGAGCACTGGTTAAATATTTTGGATGCCGCTGACATTTGGTGCGCCCCAGTCTTAACATTGCCGGAGTTAATCGCACATGATGGTTTCAAAGAACTGGATATGACACAAACAGTGACCCGTACTTCAATCGATGGGGCCAAGGAAATCGACATAAAGACAACGCGTTCACCGATTCGAATCGATGGACATCCAGTCAAGAGTTCAAAAGGTGCTCCTCATGTTGGAGAAGACACTGAAAAGATTCGCCGAGAGTTCGGGATATAGAGAGGTTTTAAAATGCAGAATCCAAATCCAGATCCAACTGCACGATATGAGATTCCAGTATGGAATCAAGATGTACAACTTTATGAAGATTACGAGGTTGGGGAAGTGGATCGTTCACTGCGCCGAACAATCTCCGAAGGTGAAGTTATGCTCTTTAACTCCTTGGTTCTAGATATGCATCCATATGTTGGGGATGATATTTGGGCCCGCGAACATGGATTGTTCAAGCGCAGACTTGTTCCTGGAGCGATGGTCTTTAGTTATGGTCTAGGGCTTTTTGCTCATAACAACGTAAACACATTCAGTTATGGTTACGACAAACTTCGTTTTATCAAGCCAACATTTATAGGTGACACTATCTATGGAATGCGGACACTTCTTGAAAAAACTCCAAAGTACGAAACCATGGGTTTGATTCGTGTTAGTTACGAAATCTTTCGAGCCGACAATGAAGAGCTTGTTCTTTATACAGAGCATCTACAAACAGTTCTTTATCGCACTTCTCAAGTTGAAAATATTGAAGCACAAGATAAGGAGTAAGTGATGATTGATCAATTTAAAGAAGTTGCCGATGCAGTCCGTCTTGAAATCCCGAAGGCTCACCGAGTACCAGTTGCGATTGTTGGTGCCGGTGGAATCGTCGATGGTGCCCATCTTCCTGCTTATAAAAAAGCTGGATTAGAAATAGTGGGAATCACAGATGTCGATCAAGTCAAAGCAACAGAGGTGGCGACGCGTCACGGTATCAAAAGAGTTTATGCAAGCCTTGATGAGATGTTGTCAGATTCTGGTGCAACAGTTTTTGATATTGCCGTTCCAGCAGATACTCAGCCCCAACTTTTTGAAAAGATTGCCAGGGCCGGTAAGAACATTCTGGCTCAAAAACCAATGGCGACAACAGTTGTAGCTGGCTCAAAAATGGCTGATTTAGTTGATGAATTTAAGATAATCGCAGGAGTCAACCAGCAGCTTCGCTTTGAAGAGGGCGTTGCAGCGGCCCATAAAATGGTTGAGCTTGGCTGGATTGGTGAAGTCAATAACTTTTCTATAACGGTTAATTTGATTACGCCTTGGGAACTATGGCCGTGGGCGAAAGATCTAGAACGACTTGAAATAATGCTGCACTCAATTCATTATCACGATCTCATTCGTTGGTTTCTTGGAGATTCTGAAACTGTTTTTTGTGTTGCAGGCAGAACAAATGGACAGTTTCCAAAAGGCGAAACTAGAACGATAAGCACTTACAAATATAAGGGTGGAGTTTCAGCTCTTGTGCATGCCAACCATGTTAATCGCGGTGGTGATAACTATGCTGAGTATCGAATCGATGGCGATAAGGGCTCAATACGTGGAACCCTTGGTTTGTTATATGACTATCCAAATGGCCGCGTCGATACTCTGGAAGTTAATTCACAAGTCATACCGACAGACGGCTGGATGCCTTATCCAGTGACAACGCGCTGGTTTCCTGATGCATTTATTGGAACTATGGGTTCGGTCATGTCGGCAATTGCAACTGGTAGCGCCGTGAGATCATCAGTTAGAGACAACGTCAGCACTCTTAAACTTGTTAGCGCCCTCTATCAATCAATGGACACAGGTACCTCTGTTGACCTCTAGCTCCCTCTTTGACTTAACCGGCAAAACCGCGGTAATTACTGGCGGTAATGGTGGGATAGGTCTGGGATGTGCTCTTGGTCTTGCGCAATCGGGTGCCAATATAGCGATTTGGGCCCGCAATGCTGAGAAAAATTCCCAGGCAGTTAAAGAGTTGAAAGAGATAGGAGTTAACGCCAACTCCTATCTAGTTGATGTCACATCCAGGAGTGATCTTGAAAAAGCGTGTCAAGCAACTGTTGCAGATTTTGGTGGAATAGATATTTTGATTGCCAATGCAGGTCTTAATATCCGAATGCGTCCTGAAGAATATAGTGATGAAATTGTTGATCAAATTATCGATGTAAATCTTAAGGCCGTGTTTATGTGCGCGCAGTTGGTCTATCCAGAGATGAAGAAGCGTGGGGGAGGAAAGATAATTCTTATCGGCTCACTCACAAGTGTTCAAGGGCTTGGAGTTGCTCCCATTTATTCAGCTACCAAAGGTGCAGTTGTTCAATTAGGAAAATCCTTAGCTGGCGCTTGGGGAGCTGACAATATTCAAGTAAATACAATCTTGCCCGGCTGGATTGTTACCGATATGACTTCGGTAACTCGCGCAGTTCCTGGGTTACCCGAACATGTTTTATCGCGGACTCCGGCCGGTCGCTGGGGAGCGCCTGCAGATTTTGCCGGTATTGCTACATTTTTTTCATCATCAGCTTCTGACTATGTGACAGGAACAGACATTGCGATAGATGGCGGCTTCACAAGTACATTAGCGATTTTTGATCTTCCTAAAGCTTGACTTATTTCTTAAAGTCAACAGTTTTAGAAACTATTTCACCAATTCCTTCGATTCCTGTTCGAATTTTTTGCCCCCCATGTAAATAAATAGGAGGTTTGAAACCAAGGCCAACGCCAAAAGGTGTTCCAGTATTGATAATGTCTCCAGGAAAGAGTTCCATAAATTGGCTGATGTACCAAACAATATGATTGATGCCAAAGAGAAGATCATCGGTATTTGAATCTTGCTTCATCACTCCATCAACTTCACACCACAAACGAAGATTATGTGGATTAATTGAATCCCCAGTGACAATTGAAGGCCCAATAGGATTAAATGTTGGAAATGATTTTCCCTTAACCCATTGTCCTGATCGTTCTATTTGCCAATGACGCTCGCTCACATCTTGACTAATTGTGTAACCCAAAATGTATTCGGGGGATTGCTCAGGATTTTCCAGATAAAGCGCGCGTTTACCAATCACGATTGCAAGCTCAACTTCATAATCAGTAGCGGTACTTCCGGGTGGAATAACGATGTCATCGTTGGGCCCAATAACAGAGTCTGGTGCTTTCATAAAGATAACTGGTTCCTTAGGCGTTTCTGCATTTGTTTCAGCGATGTGCCCGAGGTAATTAAGTCCTACGCAAATAACTTTCGTTGGGCGATTTATAGGAGAGCCATAGCGGCTGCCATTGACCGATGTACGTGGCAATGTCGAGAGATTGGCAGCTTTTACGCGGTCTAATCCACCATTTTCTAACTCATCGCGCGACCAATCTTTGATGAGAGTGTCAACGAAAATTGCCTCGTCACCTTCTATGACAACTGGCCGTTCACTTCCTAGTGAGCCAATGCGTGCGATTCTCATTTATTTCCCCCAGGTAGTTTTCCAAGGCCTGCATGTGTAGGCAGTAGGCGAACATGTTTTGGTTCAAGCTCTTCAAGTGAGTTAACGCCGAGTAACTTCATATTTCTTACCATTTCAGTGCGCAAAATCGTTAACGCGCGTTCAACTCCCTCTTGTCCACCAGCCATCAACCCATAAAGATAAGCACGTCCGATGTAAGTGAAATCTGCACCGAGGGCAATTGCAGCCAAAATATCAGCGCCATGCATTATGCCCGTATCAATGTGAACCTCTAAATCCTTCTTTAACTCCTTCTTCACATCTACAAGCAAGTGAAGTGGTACTGGAGCTCGATCAAGCTGGCGCCCACCGTGGTTAGATAAAATAATCGCATCTGCGCCGAACTTGCTGGCCTTTTTAGCATCTTCAACGGTTTGAATGCCCTTAATTGTTAGCTGGCCTTTCCACTGCGCTCGAACCCACTTGAGATCTTCAAAGGTCATTGTTGGGTCGAACATAAAATCTAGCAACTCGGCGACAGTGCCATTCCAATTTTGCATTGAAGCAAATGTAATTGCCGGAGTGGTTAAGAAATTTATCCACCACTCAGGACGGGGAAGTGCATCAAGAACTGTTTTTCCAGTTAACGATGGGGGAACTGTTAATCCGTTTCGGGTATCACGCAAGCGTGCACCAGCTACTGGTACATCAACGGTCAGAATTAAATTCTTTACGCCAGAATCTTGTGCGCGGCGAACAAGTTCCATACTTGCATCGCGGTCTTTCCACATATACAGCTGGAACCAGTTCACTCCAGCTGGTGCTGCGGCAACAACATTTTCAACCGTTGTAGTGCCGAGAGTAGATAGAGTGAAAGGAATGCCAAATTTTGCAGCGGCTCGAGTGCCAGCGATTTCGCCTTCAGAGTGCATCATGCGCGTAAAGCCTGTTGGCGCAATTCCTACTGGCATTGAAAATTTTTCGCCGAGGACTTCACAATTAAGGCTGGCCTCTTCTACATTCTGCAAAATATTTGGACGAAACTCCAAATCCAAAAATGCTCGGCGCGCACGATCAAGGGTGATCTCAGATTCTGCTGAACCATCGGTGTAATCAAATGGACCGGAGGGCGTGCGTCGCTTTGCGATGAGGCGTAAATCCCAGATTGTCAGCGCCTTGGCTAGACGCTTCTGGCGGCTAGGCAGTGAAGGGAGCTTGAATTTGAGCAGGGGTGCTAACTCTTTGAACTTAGGAAACTGACGCTTGAAATTCTTAGCCACACTTAAACCCCGCCCTCGACATGGTGGAAATCCTATACGATTTCCTTAATAAAAACTATACGGGGGCCCTTAGCGATAAGTTGATTGCCACCGCGGTTACTTACTCGGTACATGGAAGGCAGATGATGACCGGACAACTTATCCACCCCTTCACTTTCGGGGACATGTCACAAAAGGATCTCTTGGGTGGCAAAGGTGCAAACCTTGCCGAGATGGTTCGTATCGGTCTTCCAGTTCCGCCGGGCTTTACGATTACCACGCATGCTTGCCGTCAGTATCTTCAATCTGGAGTGGTTCCTGCAGCTTTAAATGATGAGATTGATTTGGCGATGAAAGCTCTTGAGATGCAAACTGGGAAGAAATTTGGAGGAGTTGAGAATCCTCTTTTAGTTTCTGTTCGCTCGGGCGCTAAGTTTTCTATGCCAGGAATGATGGAGACTGTTTTAAATGTTGGAATGACACCTGAAGTAACTGAGTCACTAGCTGCTTCATCAGGAAATCCGCGATTTGCTTGGGATTCATATCGCCGCTTTATTGAGATGTTCGGAAAGATTGTCTGTGATATTTCTCCAGAAGAGTTCCATAAAGTTCAAGAGCGAGTTGCTTCAACAGTCGGTGTTGGAAATATCCAACTATTAGATGTTGAAGGCTTGAAACTATTGTGTGATGGTT
This sequence comes from Actinomycetes bacterium, assembly GCA_037138575.1. GTDB lineage: Bacteria > Actinomycetota > Actinomycetes > Nanopelagicales > Nanopelagicaceae > Planktophila. The sequence goes on along the minus strand of JBAXIC010000027.1, from coordinate 4,817 downwards.
TTGTAAAAGTCATCACTCTTGCAACAGGTGAGGATTTTCCTATAGATCCGCGTGAACACTTAATCAGATCTGTAGAAGCAGTCTTTAGGTCCTGGAACTCAGAGCGTGCACAAATGTATCGTCGCCGCGAACGTATTCCATCTGATTTAGGAACGGCAGTAAATATTCAATCGATGGTATTTGGAAATCTCAGTGATGACTCAGGTACTGGTGTTGCCTTCACTCGTAATCCATCCACAGGAGAAGTTGGTCGATATGGCGACTACTTACAGAAAGCACAGGGCGAAGATGTTGTTGCGGGTATTCGTACCCCTATGTCTTTAGATGAGTTCGCGCAGTTGAGTCCTGGAGTTGCAAGTGAACTTGATGCCGTAATGGAGTTGCTGGAAACTCACTATGAGGACTTATGCGATATTGAGTTCACAATCGAGCGCGGAAAACTCTGGATTTTGCAGACTCGCGTCGGCAAGCGAACAGCAGAAGCGGCCTTTCGTATCGCGCTTCAATTTGTAGATGAAAACAAGATTTCAATGGATGAAGCTCTGCGCCGAACTTCCGGTGATCAGTTAGCGATGTTGATGTTTCCTCAATTTGATACTTCGGGCCAGTTGCTTGAAATTGCACGGGGCATTCCAGCATCTCCTGGAGCTGCCGTTGGTGAAGTTGTATTTGATTCCAAGCGTGCCTTTGATCTTTCAAAATCCGGTAAGAAAGTAATTTTGGTGCGACGAGAAACTAGCCCAGATGATTTAGTCGGCATGGTTGCATCTCAGGGAATTCTGACGAGTCGCGGTGGAAAGACTTCACATGCGGCGGTAGTTGCTCGAGGAATGGGCAAGACTGCAGTTTGCGGCACAGATTCAATCTCTGTTGATGAACGCGCAAATTTATTTACCGCGGGAGCAGTTACTGTTTATGAGGGCGATGTAATCTCTATTGATGGCACAACAGGTGCAGTTTATTTGGGTGATGTTCCTGTAGTTGCATCTTCAGTTACTTCATATTTGGAAGGGCGCCTATCGGCAGCTTCTGATGAAGCAACTCCAGTTGTAAAGGCTGTTGATCGTATTTTGTCGCATGCCGATGCCAAGCGACGTTTAAAAGTTCATACAAATGCCGATACTCCAGAAGATGCAATCCGAGCTCGCATTCTTGGTGCTGAAGGTGTTGGTTTATGTCGCACTGAACATATGTTTTTAGGTCCACGCCGTTCCTATGTCGAACGGTTGGTATTAGCCGAGAATGAAGATATTCAACGCTCAGTTATTACTGAGATGGAGCCACTACAACGTGCAGATTTCGTTGGCATCATGATGGCGATGTCAGGTTTACCGGTAACTATTCGTCTTCTTGATCCGCCCCTGCACGAGTTCTTGCCATCTTTAGTGGTGCTCAGTGCTGCGATGGCTAAAGCCGAAGCACTTAATGAAGAGGTTTCTGTGCGCGAAAAAGCGCTATTTGCTGCGGTAAATAGATTGCACGAGGCTAATCCAATGTTGGGTCTTCGCGGTGTGCGTTTAGGTATTTTAATTCCAGAGCTTTACAAAATGCAGGTACGCGCTCTGGTGCATGCCTATTTAGAAGTTCGAAAGTTGGGCCATGATCCGCGTCCAGAAGTAATGATTCCTTTGGTCGCAACTCAACGTGAGCTTCTCTACTTAAGAGAAACTCTGGAAGAAGAGATTGCGAAGGTTTTTAAAGGCTCAGGTCTTAGCGTAGAAATACCAATTGGCACCATGATTGAAACCCCGCGAGCAGCAATCACTGCGGATCGATTAGGTGTTCATGCTGATTTCTTCTCTTTCGGTACAAATGATTTAACCCAACTTACGTGGGCATTTAGTCGCGATGATGTTGAGTCAACTTTTTTGCCACGATATTTAGATCTTGAGCTATTACCCTTTAATCCCTTTGAATCACTTGATGAGGCTGGCGTCGGTATCTTGTTACGTACGGCAGTTGATTTAGCACGGGGTTTGCGAAGTGATTTCAAATTAGGCGTTTGTGGTGAACACGGTGGCGATCCCAGAAGTATTCACTTTTTCAACTCCTTAGGCCTTGACTACGTTTCTTGCTCACCATTTCGAGTACCCATTGCACGACTTGAGTCAGGTAGAGCCGCAGTTATAGCCTGACATCGTAGGGCCGATAAGGTTGCCCAATGAGTGATATGTCGGCCAAAGTGCGTCAAGCACTTGATGTCGCAGTTGAAGCAATTGGTGGTGCAGCACGCGCCGGCCAGATTGAAATGGCCGAAGCTGTTGCTAACGCTCTCACTGATCGCCACCATCTAATGGTGCAAGCCGGTACAGGTACGGGTAAATCTCTGGCCTATTTAATCCCAGGAATCGTGCACGGCCGAAAAGTTTTAGTTGCAACAGCCACAATTGCACTGCAGCGCCAGTTAGTTGACCGTGATTTACCTGCCGTGATTCCGGCTCTTGAGAAACTGCTGGGCCGCGAAATAACTTATGCGATTTATAAAGGTGTAGGAAACTACGTTTGCTTGCAGAAAATGAATAGCGAAGAGACTGATCCAGATGGCGAACTAGTCATGGAGGTTTCATCTCTTGAGAAGGATGCCAAACGTTTAATTGCCTGGGCAAAAACCCCAGGAGTATCGGGGGATAGGGATGATGCACCCGAAGTAGATCGCCGAGTATGGGCAGCCAATAGCGTTTCTGGCCGCGAGTGCGTGGGAGCAGATGTCTGTGCTTTTGGTTCGCAATGCTTTGCCGCAAACGCCAAAGGAAAGGCGCAGACCGCTGATGTGGTCGTTACAAATCACACGCTGCTTGCTATTGAAATCGTTGATTCACATCCAATTTTGCCTGAACGTGACTGCATTATTTTGGATGAGGCCCATGAGTTTATGGATCGGGCAACGCAGGCAGTAACAGATGAACTCACATCTGGCCGTGTTTTGCGAGCCGCTGCGATGGCGCGCAAATTTATGCCTGGCAAATTAGCCGATGCATTTCATAAAGCGGCAAATGATTTTCATGAATCAATGGTTGATTACGGTGAATCAGTTCGTAGCGATTTTGGTTCTCAGGGACGGCTTGAAGAGATTCCACAGTCACTTGAATCACCGATTCGAAAAGTGCGCGAAAGCGCCCAAGCGATTGTTCAATCACTAACTGCCGACGATGAAATTATCGATACCGATGCAATGGCCGAACGTGCCCGGGTAAAAGGTGCAGTAACTGAGGTTTCGACTACAGCCGCTACGTTATTAAAGTTGGGTAACGGCTTAGTTCTTTGGTACGAACCTACATTTTCAACGTTGTATCTGGCACCGTTATCGGTCTCAGATGTTCTTCGCGAAAATATGCTCAAGCAGACTCCTGTAATAGCTACATCAGCCACATTAACTGTTGGAAATTCATTTAACTCATTAGCAAAAAGCATCGGCTTCTTAGTTGGCGATGATTTGGATGCCGAACTCAGTGAAGGTGAATTAGATCCGGGCAATGTAAAGATGCTAGATGTCGGATCACCTTTTGATTTTGCAAATCAAGGGGTTCTATATATGCCAAAGCATTTACCTGAACCCGGTCGTGATGGTCCAAGTATCGAAGTTCTCACTGAACTTGGTGAGTTAATCGATGCTGCGGGAGGACGTACATTGGCGCTCTTTTCGTCCTGGCGTGGAGTGGAAGCCGCCGATGCACATCTGCGAAAAGTATTGGCCGAACTTCCGATAAAAATTATCACGCAAAAACGTGGTGATTCTGTTGGTCCGCTAGTCTCACGCTTTGCCAAAGATGAGACATCAGTTTTACTTGGCACGATGTCTTTATGGCAGGGCGTTGACGTACCGGGTAACAGTTGTATTTTGGTAGCAATCGATCGCATTCCATTTCCACGGCCCGATGAACCGGTAATGGCAGCGCGTGCATCACAGGCCGATGCCGCTGGCGGAAGTGGATTTATGCAGGTTTCTCTGCCTCGGGCTGCATTGTTATTGGCACAAGGAACCGGGCGATTGATTAGATCAGTTGATGATCGTGGTGTCGTTGCCATTCTAGATTCGCGAATTGTTACCAAGCGATATGGAAATGTTTTATTGAACTCTATGCCACCTCTCTGGAGAACCTCAGATAAGGAAGTTGTTCGAGATTCACTAAAGCGCTTGAGTCAATCTGTGGCAGACTGAGCCAATGCCTCGCATCGAAACCCAAACTCTTGCGCAACATCGAGATTGGCGACGCCATCAATTAATCAATGCAGCTGCATCTATTGCCATGGAATCTGGCGGAGCAGCAATCTCTGTTTCAGCTGTAGCGCAACGTGCAGGGATGTCTCGAACTTCTGTTTATGAGTATTTTGCAAGCAGTGCCGATTTAGTGGCTGATTTAATTATTGAAGAGTTAGACAATTTTGCAAAAACATTAGAATCAGCGGTAGGTGAATGTTCAGTTCCTTGCAACTGCATTGAATTATGGATTGATGGCGCACTTCGCTATATCGCCGATGGCCGACACCTACTAGCTAAAGCTTTAAATGCAACGGCGCTACCTCAAGATCGTGCAGCTCAGATTGGCACTGCCCACCGCGCCTTACTAGCGCCACTGTCAACTGGCTTGGCCACACTTGGCATTAAGGACATCGCGCGAGCCCTTGCTTTTATTCAAGCAACAACTGATGTTGCAACCAAGCGGATCGAAGCTGGCCATGATGCAGAAGCAGAGATTAAATCTGCAACTGCATTCTGCATCAACGGCTTAGCTGCTCTGTAATTACTTAACTTTAATCACGTAGCGCTGGTTAAAGGCTGAATACAAATCGCTCGCTCCATTTGCTGCAGCAACTAC
>JBAXIC010000026.1:0-17356 GCA_037138575.1 Actinomycetes bacterium | reverse complement strand
CCCACGTGCTTGACCCAGTGGTGCTGTATCGGCAATGACCAATTGCTAGATTTCCAGGCAAAGTTGCTAAATCACTTTCCGTGAAGACTTGTGAAACTAAACCCATATCTTTATAAACAAGAATTCTGCTGCCATCACTTGTCGCTATTCCTGCAGACTCAGTACCGCGATGTTGCAACGCATAAAGGCCATAGAAAGTTAACTTTGCGACTTCTTCTCCTGGTGCCCAAACTCCAAAAACACCACAAGCATCCTGCGGACCTTTATCTTCACCCAAGATGTTGTGATTAAGTAATCCATCAGGGCGTCTCATGGATGCATCCTAAGTGGTAAATACTCCGAAAGATCTGCTCGAACGCCTGAAGCAATGATGTCGCCATTACTTAATGCATCTGCCCAATCAATTTCACCGTGTGCAAGAGCTAACCATGTAGGCGCATTCATCTCGATGACATTTGCTGGAGTACCTCGAGTATGTGTTGGTCCATCTCCACATTGAACTGCTGCATATGGTGGTATCCGAACTTCAATGGCGCGACCAGGAGCTTTAGCGGTTAAGAGTGCAAGTGTGCTCTTAACTTCATCTAATACTTTTTGATCACGCATCTACATTAACCAAACAATCGCGGGAAAGTTGAAGTATGAACTGTGCGAAGTTCATCTAGCGGAATTACTGCATCATTAATCGTAAGCGAATCTCCACCTGTAGTTCCTAACTTCGAAATCACAATCGAGTACTTTTTTGCTAACGCTTCAAGTTGTGAAACCTTGCCTGGCTCAACGGCAACAATTACGCGGCCCGGAGTTTCGCTCAGCAAATCAATCGCTGGGTTTTCTAGTGAAATAACCGCTCCCACGTTATGGCGTAAAACCATCTCAGTTAATCCAGCCGACAAACCGCCCTGGCTTAAATCATGAGCTGCTGTGAAGAATGAATTACCTTCAAGAAGCAGCTCAATTAACCGCATTTCACGGGCTAAATCAGCATCGGGAGACTGCCCCACGCGTTGACCATGCAAGAAAGCCCATTCACTTCCAGCAAGATCTTCCTTGGTTTCGCCCAAGAGATAAAGCTCAACTCCATCTGATTTAAAACTCATTGGCGTTCGTGTGCGAACATCTTGAATTACACCAAGTACACCAATCACTGGCGTTGGCAAGATTGCAACTGAACCAGTTTGATTATAGAAAGAAACATTTCCACCAGTTACTGGCAGGCCCATCTCTAAACATCCGTCGGCTAAGCCGCGAACTGATTCGGCAAACTGCCACATAACACCTGGGTCTTCAGGAGATCCAAAGTTAAGACAGTTAGTTACAGCAAGCGGGCGTGCGCCGGCAGTTGCAATATTTCTTGCCGCTTCTGCCAAAGCTAACTTTGCGCCTTGATATGGATTTAAATAAGACCAGTTGGCGTTTGCATCCGTTGAGATTGCAACACCTAAGTTTGTGGTCTCATCAAGTCGAACCATTCCTGAATCATCTGGTTGGGCTTGAATAGTGTTTCCCTGAACATATCTATCGTATTGGGCAGTGACCCATGATTTATCGGCCAAGTTTGGGGCCCCGGCCAAAGTAAGTACTGCAGCTTTAATCTCCGCTGCGCCGCTAGGCATTGGAACATTTACTTTTTGAGAATTTACTTGATCAATGTAATCAGGCTGTGCAAGTGGACGGTTATAGACCGGTCCTTCATGAGCAACCGTTCGCGGCGGGACATTAACGATAACTTCACCGTTCCATGTAATCTCTAATCTATCGCCATCAGTTACTTCGCCAATAACCGTAACTGTTACATCCCATTTCTTGCAGATTTCTAGAAAACGGTCAATTTTACTTGGCTCAACAATTGCACACATTCGTTCTTGAGATTCTGACATCAAAATCTCTTCAGGTGAAAGTGATGGATCACGCAGAGGAACCTTGTCCAGAGCGACCTGCATGCCGCCGCTGCCACCTGATGCTAACTCGCTTGTAGCGCACGATAAGCCTGCTCCGCCAAGGTCTTGAATACCAACGACGAGATCTTCGGCAAAGATTTCTAGAGAGCATTCAATCAATACTTTTTCTACAAATGGATCCCCAACTTGAACACTGGGGCGTTTAGTCGATCCACCGGCGCCAAATGTTTCAGAAGCAAGAACTGAAACTCCACCAATTCCATCGCCGCCAGTCTTTGCGCCATAAAGTACAACAAGGTTTCCTGCTCCTGCAGCTTTAGCTAACTTGATATCGCTGTGCTTCATTACTCCAACACATAATGCGTTAACGAGTGGATTACCAATATATGTTTCATCGAAAGTAACTTCACCGCCAATGTTTGGTAGACCCAAGCAGTTTCCGTATCCACCAACGCCAGCAATGATGCCTGGCAATACGCGCCGTGTGTCAGCTGCATCAGCTGGACCAAATCTCAGTGGATCCATGATTGCAATAGGGCGTGCACCCATAGTTAAAATATCTCTAACAATTCCACCGACTCCAGTTGCTGCACCTTGATAAGGCTCAACAAATGATGGGTGATTATGTGATTCGATTTTAAAAGTAACTGCATACCCTTGGCCAACATCAACAACACCAGCATTTTCTCCTATGCCTACTAGTAAGGCATCAGATTTAGGAGCCTTTTCGCCAAACTGTTTCAAGTGAACTTTTGAAGATTTATATGAGCAGTGTTCAGACCACATCACTGAATACATCGCTAACTCTGAAGATGTTGGGCGGCGACCGAGAATTTCTTTGATGCGCGCATATTCATCGGGCTTTAAGCCAAGTTCTGCAAATGGTTGGATATTGTCGGGAGTTGTTTGCGCAATTGAAACGGTATCTAGAGCCATTACTTGACCATCGCATTCAAAATTGATGTAAAGAATCCAAGTCCTTGTGCGGTTGGGCCAGTCAGTTCGTCAATAGCGTGCTCTGGATGGGGCATAAGGCCGACAACATTTCCGCGTTCATTTGTTATTCCAGCGATCAAATTCCTTGAACCATTAGGGTTTTGGCCCACATAGCGGGCAATTACACGACCTTCGCCTTCAAGCATTGCCAATGTGTTGTCGTCGCATTGGAATGAACCCTCGCCATTTTTTAGTGGGATTACTATTTTTTCGCCAACTTTGTATGAAGAAGTCCAGGGGGTCGTGTTGTTTATAATCTCTATTTCCTGATCACGACATAAGAAGTGAAGATCGGAGTTACGGGTTAGCGCTCCTGGCAGTAAATGTGATTCACAAAGAACTTGGAAGCCATTACAAATTCCAAGTACTGGCATTCCTTTGCTAGCAGCTTCAATAACCAACTGCATAACTGGAGCGAAGCGAGAGATTGCGCCACAACGCAAATAATCACCATATGAAAAACCACCGGGCAAGATGACTGCGTCAACGCCTTTGAGATCAGCATCGGCATGCCATAAAGCAACTGCTTCAGCGCCTCCGGCCACTACTGCGCGAGCAGCATCACGATCATCAAGAGTCCCTGGAAAAGTTATGACTCCAACGCGCATTACTTTTCCACTCTTACAACAAAGTTTTCAATAACTGGATTGGAAAGCAAAACTTCTGCCGCTTTTTCAACTTCCGATAACTGCGCAGCAGTTGGTTCGCCTTCAATCTCAATCTCAAATCGCTTTCCTTGGCGCACTGACTTGGCAAAGCTAAAACCAAGGCGAGGTAGAGCAGAGGCAACAGCATTGCCTTGAGGATCAAGAATCTCTGGTTTTAACATCACATCAACCACGATTTTTGCCATTGTCATTTTCTCCCTTGATTAGAACTTGCTGCCAGTTAAACGGAAAAATGCTTCTTCATATCGAAGCGCTGTCTTTTCTACGATCTCAGCTGGTAGCTCTGGGGGTGGGCTATTCCTATCCCATCCACTTGCTACTAGATAGTCCCGTAAAAACTGCTTATCAAATGAGGGTTGCGTCCCCCCGGGTACCCACGTGGATTGATCCCAAAACCGTGATGAATCAGGGGTTAGAGCCTCATCTCCCAGAACGATTTCGCCACCAGAGTTTCGTCCAAATTCAAATTTTGTATCGGCCAGAATTATTCCGCGGCTCTTAGAAAACTCCACCGCAGTGTCGTAAAGCTTTAGAGTTAAATCTCTCAGCCTTTCTGCATCGTCATCGCCAATAATCGCGGCAGCGCTTTGAAAATCGATATTGATATCGTGATCACCGATTTCAGCTTTAGTTGCGGGTGTAAAAATACTTGATGGCAACTGTGATCCATCAATTAAACCTGAAGGCAAAGAGTTTCCACACACCGCACTATTTTCTTTGTATTCGCTCCAGCCGCTACCTGTTAAGTAACCGCGAGCAACGCATTCGATGGCAAACATTTCAAGTGGTTGAACAATAATTGCGCGGTCTTCAACAATTTCTGGAACATCGGTTGAAATTATGTGGTTAGGAACAATATCTTCCAAGAGATCAAACCAAAATAATGAGAGCTGCGTCAGTACTGCGCCTTTTCCAGGAATCTCGGTTGGCATAACCCAGTCGTAGGCCGAGATTCGATCTGATGCGACAAGAAGAATATTTCCTAAATCATTTGTATAGAGGTCACGAACTTTTCCGGTGCGCAGATGTGTCCACCCAGGAATCATCGGTGCTGGCGGTGGGCCAGCTAGGCCGAAGCCGCTCACCTAATAGAGCCGGGCTTGTACTGCGCTGCGGCAGGGTGCGCGGAAGTAATCGCGCCAATGCGATTAACAACTCGAGCAACTTGTTGGCGAGCTTCGCCAGTAAATTCAAGTGGGGTGCTGATTAATACATCTAGGGCGGTGCGATCTAATGGCAAACGATCATCGGCTGCTAAATCATCAAGGAGAGTATTTTTCTTGCCTTCGCGCATTCCGAGAGCGGCCTTAACCGCGTGCTCTTTAATTACTTCATGGGCAACTTCGCGTCCAACACCAGCCTTAACTGCCGCCATTAAAATCTTTGTTGTAGCCAAGAAAGGCAGGTATCGCTCTAATTCAGCTGCAATTACTGCAGGAAATGCACCGAATTCATCAAGCACGGTAAGCATAGTTTCGAGCAAACCATCGATTGCATAGAAGGCATCAGGCAAAGCTACTCGGCGAACGACTGAGCAAGAGACGTCGCCTTCGTTCCATTGATCACCAGATAGTTCACTGACCATTGAGGCATAGCCACGTAAGACAACTGCCAAACCATTAACGCGTTCGCATGATCGTGTATTCATCTTGTGCGGCATGGCACTGCTGCCAACTTGTCCAGCTTTGAATCCTTCAGTTACAAGTTCAGCACCAGCCATTAACCGGATTGATGTCGCTAAAGATGAGGGAGAAGAAGCCAATTGAACCAAAGTTGTAACGACGTCATAATCAAATGAACGTGGATAAATCTGTCCAGTTGAATCAAGTACTCGATCAAAGCCGAGTTCTTTAGCTATGGAAATCTCTAGGTTTGCGTGGGATTCAGCAGAGCCAAGTAAATCAATTGAATCCTGTGCCGTGCCGACCGGACCTTTAATTCCGCGCATTGGATAGCGATCTTGCAGAGCAGTCAGGCGTTCGTAAGCAAAAAGTAATTCTTCAGCCGCTGAAGCAAAGCGTTTTCCTAAAGTCGTTATCTGCGCCGGAACATTATGTGATCGACCAGCAATTGGCTGATCTGCATATTGCGTTGCACGTTCTGCAAGTCGGGCGAGCAAAGTGACTACCTTGTCATGGACAATTTCTAACCCGTTACGGATTTGTAACGCTTCGATATTTTCAGTTAAGTCACGGCTTGTCATTCCAGCATGGATTGCTTCATGGCCAGCTAAGGCGTTGAACTCTTCAATACGGGCTTTAACATCGTGCCGTGTTTGTTTTTCACGAGCATCGATTGATGCAAGATTCACTTGTGTAATTACCTTCTCGTAATCTGTAATTACATCCTTTGATATGGCGTGGCCAAGAGTTGATTGGGCCCGCATTACAGCTATCCAAAGCCTGCGTTCTGCAATGATTTTAGCTTCTGGCGCAAAGATTTCGCACATCGCAGCCGATGCATATCGGTTAGCTAGAAGGCTCACTGGTGCATTATCTTGCATTTAATTGCCCTTCTCTGCCACCGACGCATTGAGCGCGATGTCGGTGCGATAAAAAGATCCATCAAGTGAAATCTGGCTAATCAAGCGATATGCCCGGTCACGAGCTTCGGTTAAATCACTTCCGGTTCCAGTCACAGTGAGTACTCGGCCACCCGATGAAACTAAGCCTTTCTCGTTGCGCGCTGTTCCCGCATGGAAAATTGTGGTGTTTTCAACTACTGGAAACCCTCCGATGAGATCTCCTGACTGTGGCGCGGATGGATACCCCTTGGCAGCCAGAACAACTGTGACAGCAGATTCTTTTTTCCATTCCAGTTGTACGCCTTCAAGATTTCTGGTTGCCGCTTTGTACAAAAGTTTTGCAAGTGGCGTTTTAAGAAGTGGAATTAAAACTTGAGTCTCTGGATCTCCAAAGCGGGCGTTAAATTCAATTACTCGAGTTCCATGATTTGTTAATGCAAGGCCGGCATAAAGCAGACCCACAAACGGTGTACCACGCGCGGCCATTTCGGCGATCATTGGCGCAAGAACTTTTTTATGAGTGTCTTCGATAATCTCTGTCGGCGCCCAAGGCAGGGGTGAATACGCTCCCATGCCACCTGTGTTTGGACCAGAATCATTATCGTGCGCGCGTTTAAAATCCTGCGCCGGCTGCATCGCCAAAACTGTTTTGCCATCACTTATGCCAAAGAGAGAAACCTCTGGACCTTCCAAAAACTCTTCAATTACTACTCGTTTGCAAGCTAGTGCATGATCTAACGCTTCTTGGCGATCGCGAGTTACAACAACTCCTTTGCCCGCAGCTAAACCATCATCTTTTACGACATATGGCGCACCAAAACTATCTAAGGCCCTTTCAATCTCATCTTGCGTAGTGCAAGTAAAGCTATGTGCAGTTGGAACTCCGGCGTCAGCCATTACTTCTTTCGCAAAATTCTTTGAACCCTCTAACTGGGCAGCGGCCTTTGATGGGCCAAATACTGGAATTCCAGCGGCCCGCAAAAGATCTGCGACGCCATTTACCAGTGGAACTTCTGGGCCAACAACAACTAAATCCACATCAAGTCGAAGAGCTAAATCAACGATTGCTTGGTTATCTGAAACCGCTAATGGATGACATGTCGCAAAGGCGGCAATTCCAGGATTGCCCGGTGCAACATGAAGCTCTGAGCACTCTGGATCTGCTAGTAGTCCTAGTCCTAAGGCGTGTTCACGACCGCCGCTTCCGACTAGGAGGATTTTCATTTCTTAGATGAAATCCTTTACGACAATTGTTTCATCGCGCCCGGGACCTACACCGATTGCACTCATCGGAGCGCCTGAGATTTTCTCTAGGAATGCGATGTAATCCTGCGCAGCTTGCGGAAGATCGCTGAGCTTTCGAGCACCAGAAATATCTTCCTTCCAACCCGGCATATATTCATAAATCGGCTTGGCATGGTGGAAATCGGATTGTGATGAAGGAAGTTCTTCAACGCGCTTTCCATCGATTTCATAGGCAACGCAGACTGGAATTCTTTCCCAACCAGTTAATACATCCAACTTAGTTAAGAAGAAATCAGTCAAACCATTTACTCGAACTGCATAACGCGCAATTGGTGCATCGAACCATCCGCAGCGACGGGCACGGCCAGTAGTAACACCAACCTCGCCACCGATACGACGTAGCGCTTCGCCATCTTCATCGAAGAGTTCGGTTGGAAACGGACCACTACCAACGCGGGTTGTGTACGCCTTAATAATTCCGATAACTCGATCGATCTTTGTAGGTCCAATTCCAGAGCCAGTACATGCTCCGCCAGCCGTTGGATTACTTGAAGTTACAAATGGATATGTTCCATGGTCAACATCAAGCAATGTGCCTTGTGAGCCTTCAAGAAGGACGCGCTTACCGGCCTTTAACGCCTCATTGAGAATCAAAACTGTATCTGCAACATATGGACGAAGAATCTCGGCATATTCCAAATACTCATTGAGAACATCATCAACCTCAATGTTTTTACGGTTGAAGACCTTGATCAAAACTTGGTTTTTATCGCGAAGTGCACTTTCAATTTTCTGACGAAGAATCGATGGATCAAATAAATCTTGAACACGGATACCGATGCGATTAATTTTATCGGCATAGGCTGGGCCAATACCGCGACCAGTTGTTCCTATCTTAGATTTTCCTAAGAACCGCTCTGAAACCTTATCGATGGTGCGATGGTAAGGAGTAATTAAATGTGCATTAGTTGAGATTAAAAGTTTGCTGCAATCAATTCCGCGTTCAGTCAATCCTGCTATCTCTTGAAGTAATACACCTGGATCAATAACTACACCGTTGCCAATTACTGGAATTACATTTGGTGAAAGAATTCCTGAAGGTAATAAGTGCAGTGCATATTTCTGATCGCCGATAACAACTGTGTGGCCCGCGTTGTTTCCGCCTTGATAACGAACAACATAATCGACGCGATCACCGAGTAAATCGGTAGCTTTACCTTTGCCTTCGTCGCCCCATTGGGCGCCAAGCAAAACAAGTGCGGGCATAGGTAAAGCCTCTCCGATTACTTAGGGGTTATTACTTAAGTGAAGAAGTTCCGGTTGAACGAAGATCTTCGCAAGCATGTGCAACACGTGCTGCCATGCCAGCTTCTGCAGCCTTACCCCACGCACGTGGGTCATAGGCCTTCTTGTTTCCAACTTCTCCATCAATCTTGAGAACGCCATCGTAATTTTTTAGCATGTGATCAACAACCGGGCGGGTAAATGCATATTGAGTATCTGTATCGATATTCATCTTAATTACTCCGTAATCAAGTGATTCGCGAATCTCTGAAAGAAGTGAGCCAGAACCACCATGAAATACCAAGTCCATTGGCTTGCTTCCTGCAGGAAGACCTAACTTCGCAGAAACTGCTTCTTGTAATGTTGCCAAAATCTTTGGCTGCAAAACCACGTTTCCTGGCTTGTAAACACCGTGAACATTTCCAAATGTTGCAGCCACTAAATAACGTGCATTGACATCAGTTCCAAGAGTTTCAATTGTTAGAAGTGCATCTTCAGGAGTTGAGTACAGCTTGGCATCGTGCTTTGCTTCAACACCATCTTCTTCTCCACCAACAACACCGATTTCGATCTCAAGAATTGTTTGTGCAGCAACCGACATTGCCAACATTTCCTTGGCAATACGCATGTTCTCTTTCATATCTACCGCTGAGCCATCCCACATGTGCGAGTTAAATAATGGGCTTTTGCCAGATTTAATTCGATCTGCACCAAATGCAAGAAGTGGACGCATGAAGCCATCTAGTTTTTCTGCTGGACAGTGGTCGGTATGAATTCCGATATTTACTTTGTAGTTCTTTGCAACGATGTGTGCGTACTCTGCGAGCGCAACTGCACCGTCAACCATGTTTTTAACTGTTGAACCTGAGGCGTATTCAGCGCCGCCCCAAGAGAATTGAATGATTCCATCTGACTCTGCTTCGGCGAAACCACGAATTGCAGCGGTAAGGGTCTGTGATGATGAAACGTTGATTGCTGGGTATGCAAAGGCGCCTTTCTTGGCGCGATCCAACATATCTGCATAAATTTCAGGGGTTGCAATTGGCACTTTGACTCCTAGTGGCTTGGTGTAAATCTCTAAAAGCGAGTGCTTCGTTGGACCGTCTAGAGGCTTACGGCCAATCCTCTCACTTTGGCTCGAATCCCACAAAAAAGGCGCGAAAAAGCCCCTGATTCGGGTGGACCAGGGGCGATTTCGATGAACTGCCTACATGTAGGTCTTAAAGATGGAGCCGGCAAAACGGAACAGAGCAGAAACCAATGTGGCATTGCCGAAGAACTTAAACATCAGCAACAAGATTGATGAAAATCCCATGTGTGACCTCCTTTCCTTTGGCATTCTCAATGGCAGCGGAGTGTGAGAACCACCCCTTTCAAAACTCTGTTGATAACTGTCCCTGACGGGTAACCTCACTCGTTATGAGCCAATCCCATGAGTCGTTAGAAAACTTATTAACCGAGGATCGACATTTCTCACCAACTCCCGAGTTCGCGGCAGAAGCAAATGCCCAGTTTGATGAATATGCCCACGCAAATATGGATCGATTGGCATTTTGGGACACTCAAGCTAAATCTCTTCAATGGGAGACGCCGTGGACTCAAACTTTGGATTGGCAACCTCCCTACGCCAAATGGTTTATTGGTGGAAAGTTAAATGCCTCTGTAAACGCTCTAGATCGCCACGTCGCCGAAGGCCGTGGAAACCGTGTGGCATTTCATTTTGAAGGCGAACCTGGCGACACACAAACTATTACGTATGCACAAATGCTCACTGAGGTTAAGAAAACTGCCAATGCATTGATTGAGCTTGGGATAAAAGCCGGGGATCGCGTAGCGATTTATATGCCAATGATTCCAGAGGCGGCAATTGCAATGTTGGCGTGTGCTCGAATTGGTGCACCGCACTCCGTTGTCTTTGGTGGATTCTCTGCTGATGCTTTGTTATCTCGAATTCAAGATGCTGACGCAAAATTGGTCATAACAGCCGATGGTGGATTTAGAAAAGGTGCTGCATTTGCATTAAAGCCTGCTGTTGATGAAGCACTTAAGGGTCAACACAATGTTGAAAAAGTCTTAGTAGTACAACGCACCAAACAAGAAACAGCATGGACTGATCGTGATATTTGGTGGCACGAAATTGTTGGACGTCAATCTGAAGAACACGTTGCAGAAAGCTTTGATTCCGAACACCCGCTATTTATTTTGTATACCTCGGGCACGACTGCAAAACCAAAAGGTATTTTTCACACGACTGGTGGTTATTTAACACAGGTCGCATACACCCACAAAATGGTCTTTGATATTAAGCCTGAGACCGATGTTTATTGGTGCACTGCCGATGTCGGCTGGGTAACCGGCCATTCATACATTGTTTATGGCCCACTGATAAATGGTGCAACGCAGGTCATGTATGAAGGAACTCCAGATACTCCGCATAAGGGGCGCATCTTTGAAATCATTGAAAAATATGGCGTAACAATCCTGTACACAGCGCCGACATTGATTCGTACATGGATGAAATGGGGTGATGAATTTCCTAAGGCCCATAATCTGCAATCTCTTCGTTTGTTGGGTTCAGTTGGCGAACCTATTAACCCTGAAGCATGGATGTGGTACCGCGAAGTTATCGGTGGCAATCGTTGTCCGATCGTTGACACATGGTGGCAAACCGAAACTGGTGCGATCATGATTTCTCCATTGCCAGGTATCACTGCAACCAAACCAGGATCTGCGATGCGACCAATTCCAGGAATTAGCGCAAAAGTAGTTGACGATAACGCCGTACCTGTTGCCGATGGTCATGGAGGATATTTAATTCTCGATCAACCATGGCCTTCAATGCTTCGCGGAATTTGGGGCGAAGATGAGCGATACAAGGAGACTTATTGGTCCCGCTTTGAAGGAATTTATTTTGCTGGTGATGGCGCAAAGTTAGATGATGAAGGTGCGGTCTGGTTATTGGGTCGTGTTGATGATGTTATGAATGTTTCTGGCCACCGCATTTCAACAACTGAAGTTGAATCTGCGCTCGTCTCACATGAATCAGTTGCAGAAGCTGCCGTTGTTGGAGCCGCAGATCCAATGACAGGCCAAGGAATCGTTGCCTTTGTTATTTTGCGTGGCGGTGTAGAGCACGCAACTGGTGACGAACTAATTACTCAACTTCGCAATCACGTTGCAAAAGAGATTGGCGCAATTGCAAAGCCCCGTCAGATTTTGGTGGTAAATGAACTTCCAAAGACTCGAAGCGGAAAGATTATGCGCCGATTACTCAAGGATGTTGCAGAAGATCGTGTTGTTGGAGATGCAACGACGTTAGCCGATCCAAATGTCATGAAGTTGATTTCAGCTGGTTTGCAGAGCGCAAAAGCTGAAGATTAAAGCTTTACCCCTAGATATTTAGAGGTCAAAGTAATCAGATCAATTTCATTCTTGATTACGCCAATGTGCTTAAAAGCTACTGTGCCATCGGGGTTTATAAACCATGTCACTGGAACTCCCATCCCAAAATATGCCCTCGATCTGCCATCGGCATCAAAAAGATTAGGCCATGTAATGCCATTTTTTATTACAAAGTTACGGCCATCTGCAATTGATGCCTCTTCAACATCTACACCGATAAGTGCGACTTTGTCCGCAGCTTTTTTATAGAAGGAACGAAGGATTGGCATCTCTTCTTTACACGGCCCACACCAAGAACCCCAAACATTAATAATCATGGGCCCTTTAAGAGAATTTACTGAAGCTCCAGAGCTTCCATCAAGACAATCCAGTTTAATTGAATCGCCTGTAGTTGTACTGTGGAGCGAATCGCAGGACACAACCTGGCCAGCAACCTTTGAACTCGACGTCGAACAACCAGTAAGCAGCGCTAATGAAATTGCTGCCGCTAATAATCTCTTCATCGAAAATCCTTGTCGGTCTTAACTAGTAATTTAGCTTTGACAATATCCATTTCACCGATGCCAACGCTAGGGCAGATTTTTGCTAAAGGACATGCACCGCATGCTGGTTTGCGTGAATGACAAATACGCCGGCCATGCCAAATCATCCGCTGCGACAAATTCGTCCATTCTTTTTGAGGAATTAGCTCACCGACAATTCGTTCAACTTTTACTGGATCCTTTTCTGTAGTCCAACCGAAGCGGCGCGATAAGCGACCAAAATGCGTATCAACGGTTATTCCAGGAATATCAAATGCATGTCCCAAAACAACATTTGCGGTCTTGCGCCCAACTCCGGGCAATGTAATTAACTCATCTAGAGTGCTGGGAACTTTTCCATCAAACTCTGTAAATAGTTTGACCCCTATCCCCTTTATGTGGCGAGCTTTAGCTCGATAAAAACCAGTTTGATACACCAGTTCTTCCAGTTGATGGATATCGGCTTCTGCATAGGACTTAGCGGTTTTGTATCGCTTAAAGAGTGCAGGGGTGACAGTGTTAACTCTCTTATCTGTGCACTGCGCGCTTAAGACCGTGGCAATAATTAACTGGAGTGGATTATTAAAATCCAATTCACAGCGGATATTCGGGTAGGTCTTAGTCAAGATCCGATAAATAGCCCGGGCCGCTTTGCGGCTTTCATTATCGACAGGCATGACGCTAAAGTACTACCCGTGACCATAGATCTAGATGCAGTTCATAGAGCCCCACTATTCACCGCCCTCGACGAGGCAGCTTCTGCTTCATTGCGCGCCAAGATGGATCCAGTCAAAATCGCTAAGGGAAGCATCCTCTTTGCTGAGGGCGCCGAAGGTGATCACCTATATGTAATCGTTGAAGGAAAGCTAAAGCTTGGAACCTCAAGCGGTGATGGTCGCGAAAACCTTCTTTCAATCCTTGGACCTGGCGAAATGTTTGGCGAACTCAGCCTCTTCGATCCAGGCCCACGTACGTCAACTGCAACTGCAGTTACTGATGCAAAGCTATTGAGCCTTGGTCAGGAAAAACTTCTTCCATGGCTGCGCGAAAATCCAGATGTTTCACTTCAACTGTTGGCACGTTTGGCTCAACGCCTTCGTCGTACTAATGAAGCTGTTGGCGACTTAGTCTTTTCAGATGTTCCAGGTCGCGTTGCTAAAGCACTTATCGATCTAGGTGAACGCTTTGGAAAGAAGACCGATGAAGGTCTGTATGTACACCACGATTTAACCCAGGAAGAGCTTGCTCAACTTGTTGGTGCATCTCGCGAAACAGTAAATAAAGCCCTCGCAGATTTTGCAGGACGCAACTGGTTAAAGCTTGATGGACGTGCAGTATTGATTACAGATTTCGAACGCCTCTCAAAGCGCGGTAAATGACCGGACGCAACGCTCGCAAAAAGTTGTGAGAGGTTCCGCGTTAAGTATCGACTTCAGTTATCAGTGTATTTAGTCTGTAATCTCTACTGTTAATTCAATTTCAACTGGTGAATTCAGCGGTAATTCTGCAATTCCAACAGCACTTCGCGCATGCTTTGCGCCATCGCCCCAGATTGCTAAAAATAGTTCGCTAGCGCCATTAACAACAACTGGTGCATTGATATAGCCAGGAACGCCATTGACGTAACCGACCACACGAACAATCTTTGTAATCTTGTTTACATCTGCAACGGTTTCAACTGCAGCTAATGCGTTGAGTGCACAAATCTGCGCTAACTCTTTTGCACGCTCTGGAGTGATCTCACCATCTACTTTTCCTACTCCAGCCATTTCGCCATTAAACAGAGGAAGTTGGCCTGCAGTGAAAACTAGATTTCCTGTACGTATCGCTGGCACATATGCGGCAACTGGTTTAGCAGCAACTGGTAGTTCAAGGCCGAGTTCTTTTAACTTTGCGCGGACATCAACTGTATTCATGCGATCTCTCTTTTCATGTAAGCAACTAGTTGCTCGCCAGTTCCTGGAGCTGGAACAACTTGAACGAGTTCCCAACCATCAGAACCCCATGTATCTAAAATCTGTTTTGTCGCATGTGAAAGTAAAGGAACAGTTGCGTATTCGTATTTTGTCATTTGATTAATGCTGCTTTCACTAGGGCAGAAACAAGGCCTCCATCGGCTTTGCCTGCGATTTTTGGCTTAACTGCTCCCATTACTTTGCCCATATCGGCAGGACCTGCAGCACCTGTTGAAGCAATTGCTTCGGCGATGATTGCAGCGATATCTGCTTCACTTAGTTGAGCTGGAAGGTACTTAACAATAACTTCGCCTTCACTTTTCTCTAACGCCGCCTTGTCTGTACGGCCAGCGTTTTCAAATGCTTCGGCGGCTTCACGACGCTTCTTGCCTTCGCGTGAAAGAACTGTAATCACTTCGTCATCGCTCAGGACACGTGCCTCTTTGCCTGCCACTTCTTCATTAGTGATTGCAGTTAAAACCATACGAATCGTGCCCGATGTGATTTCGTCGCGACTACGGATAGCTTCAGTTAAATCCTTCTTCAGCTGCTCTTTAATGCTCATGACGTGAACTCTACTGCCAGTAGTTCGGCGATCTGTGCAGTGTTTAGCGCTGCACCTTTACGAAGATTGTCTCCGCATAGGAACAAATCAAGTGATTTCTTATCATCGAGTGATTGGCGTACGCGCCCAACCCAAGTTGGATCTGTTCCGACAACATCATTTGGAGTTGGGAACTTCTTATTTTCAGGATCATCAAAGAGAATTACTCCTGCAGCTTTTTCAAGGACCTTTTGCGCTGCCTTACGAGTAACTTCATTTTTAAAGGTTGCATGTACTGCTAACGAGTGAGTCGTCAGGACTGGAACACGAACACATGTTGCCGAAACCTTTAACTTTGGCATTCCAAGAATTTTGCGTGATTCATTTCGAACTTTTAACTCTTCAGATGTATAGCCATCTTCTTTTAAGGAGCCGGCCCATGGAACAACGTTTAGTGCAAGTGGTGCTGGAAATGGTCCAGAGTCTTTGACAAGTTTTCGAACATCGCCAGTTGCCTCTCCTGCATTTGTTCCTGCAACAAGTGAAATCTGTTCGCGTAGAGAATCGATGCCTGGCTGACCAGCACCTGAAGCTGCCTGGTAAGAAGCTACAACTAACTCTTTTAATTCAAATTTCTTATTGAGTGCACCTATTGCAACAATCATTGAAAGCGTTGTGCAGTTCGGGTTTGAAATAATTCCCTTAGGGCGCTTCTTAGTATCTTTTGGATTAACTTCAGGAACAACGAGTGGAACTTTTGGATCCATTCGGAATGCGCCAGAGTTATCGACAACAACGGCGCCGTGTTCGACAGCTATTGGTGCCCATACTTCAGAAATCTCGTCTGGAACATCAAACATCGCAACATCAATGCCGTCAAATGCCTCTGGTGTTAATGCAACAACGGTTAACTCTTCTCCGCGACACATTAATTTCTTTCCAGCACTACGAGCCGATGCGATTAAACGGATCTCGCCCCACACATCTTTGCGTTCTGACAAGATGCTGAGCATCACTGTGCCTACTGCGCCAGTTGCTCCAACGACTGCCAGAGATGGTTTCTTTGTGCTCTTCTTTTTACTCATCGTCCAGTTCCTCCATATACAACGGCTTCATTACTATTAGCATCTAGCCCAAAAGCGGCGTGTGCCGCTTTTGCTCCGCGCTCCAGATCGGCTTCGCGACAGATAATAGAGATGCGGATTTCAGATGTTGAAATCATTTCAATATTTATTCCAGCTTCAGACATTGCACCAAAGAAGGTTGCTGTGATTCCTGGGTGCGAACGCATTCCAGCGCCAACAAGTGACAATTTTCCGATTTGATCATCGTATTGAATCGATGCAAATCCAACTTCACCTTGAAGTTTTTGCAAGATTGCCGTTGCATCGGCGCCTTCAGCCTTTGGCAAAGTAAATGAGATATCAGTTAAACCAGTTGCTGCTGCAGAGACGTTTTGAACAATCATGTCGATGTTGATGTCGGCGTCGGCAATTGCTTGGAAGATTCGTGCCGCAACACCTGTACGGTCAGGTACGCCGACGATAGTGATCTTTGCTTCGCTCTTATCGTGTGCAATGCCAGCGATGATTGCTTGTTCCATGTCTCCTCCTTGTGGGTGATCTTTAACCACCCAAGTTCCTTCATTGGTTGTAAAAGATGAACGTACGTGAATTGGTAAGTCATAACGGCGTGCATACTCAACGCAACGCAAGTGCAAAACTTTCGCTCCACTTGCGGCAAGTTCTAACATTTCTTCATACGTGACAGTCTTTAATTTGCGTGCAGTTGGAACCACGCGCGGATCAGCGCTAAAGACGCCATCAACATCGGTGTAAATCTCGCAGACATCGGCTTCTAGCGCTGCAGCTAATGCAACTGCAGTTGTATCACTGCCACCGCGTCCAAGAGTTGTGACATCTTTTGTATCTTGTGAAATTCCCTGAAAGCCAGCAACGATTGCAATTGCACCTTCAGCTAAAGCTTCTTGAATTCGCCCTGGTGTCACATCAATGATGCGAGCGCGACCATGTGCAGATGTAGTAATCACACCAGCTTGGCTCCCGGTAAATGAACGGGCCTCGTGGCCCAAATTTGTGATTGCCATTGCAAGAAGCGCCATTGATATTCGCTCACCGGCAGTTAGCAACATATCTAGTTCTCGCCCGGTAGGAATCGGCGTGATCTGTTTTGCTAAATCGATCAATTCATCGGTGGTATCGCCCATCGCTGAAACAACGACTACGACCTGATTTCCATCACGCTTTGCAGCCACAATTCGATTAGCTACACGCTTCATTCCCGCGGCATCGGCAA
>JBAXIC010000025.1:0-17682 GCA_037138575.1 Actinomycetes bacterium | reverse complement strand
GAAGTTCTGCGCACGATGGAAATCGTAAGATTAGGCCAAGGCGTTGATGAAACCGGTCAGTTCCATCCTGATGCAATTGCTCGCACTCTTGCTGCCGTCGATAAATTTGCGGCTGAGATTGCAAAGCGTGGAGTTCAAAAGATTCGCTTCTGTGCAACTAGTGCCACTCGCGATGCTATTAATCGCCATCTATTTGTTGATGGTGTCCGCGAACGTTTAGGAATCGAACCAGAAGTAATTAGTGGCGATGAAGAAGCCGCGCTTTCATTTGCCGGTGCAATTCAAGAGCTGCATCCATCGGATGGTCCGTTTCTTGTCGTTGATATTGGTGGCGGATCAACCGAGTTTGTCTTTGGGACTTCAACTGTAGAAGTAGCCAAGTCAGTAAACATTGGCTGCGTTCGAATGACTGAACGACACTTTGAAAACGATCCGGCAACTCCTGCACAGATCCTTGCAGCTCGCGCCGATATTGAAGAAGCTATTGCAAAAGCTGCCGTGATTGTCCCAATTACAAAAGCTAAAACTCTTATCGCAGTCGCCGGCACTGCAACTACCGTTGCCGCCGCGGCGTTGAACTTGTCTGAATATGATCGCTATGCAATTCACTTATCTCGCATCAGCGCCCAACAAGTTCATGAAGCATCACATATGTTTTTAACTAAAACCCGTGAAGAACGTTTGGCCCTTGGATATATGCATCCTGGTCGAGTAGATGTAATTCCTGCAGGTGCGTTGGTGCTTTCGCAAATCATGAAAGCTACTGGGGCTAGCGAATTTGTGGCATCAGAGTCAGATATCTTGGATGGAATTGCCCGATCTTTGGCTGGAATGAACAGTTAGAAAATCAGGGTAGATTTACCTCCGTTGTTACACGTGGCCCCGATAGCCCAATGGCAGAGGCAGAGGACTTAAAATCCTCCCAGTGTGGGTTCGACCCCCACTCGGGGCACGGGAATCTTCTAGACTCATCTCTTGTTATACCTAGCAACTGTCAGAAATTCTGGCGGCACTACAAAAGGAGAGAAAAGATATGCGCAGTTCAAACCCTGTTTTAGGACGGGCGTTTAATCAGCGTGGATACGCTGCATTTGATCCCAAGGCAACTACTGAGACCGACGCAGCGCTAGAGAATCTTTATAACGCACCTGCTGCATCTTCACTTCGTACAGGTCGCATGACGATTGACGATGTAGTTACTCGTACCGGAATTTTATTTGCAGTTCTTGTCGCCGTTGGCGCAGCTGCATGGACACTAAACCTTGGCACCGGCGCAATGATGCTGGGTGTCTTTGGTGGCTTTGCACTTGCAATGGTTAACAGCTTCAGCAAAAGCGTTAAACCAGCGTTAGCAATTGCTTATGCAGCTTTTGAAGGTTTAGCCCTTGGCACAATTTCACATATCTATAACACCTACTACCAAGGCATTGTTAGCCAGGCAGTAATTGTGACTATCTGTGCATTTGCCGGAATGTTGTTTGCATACAAGAGCGGACGTATCCGTGTAACTCCTAAATTCACTAAGGTATTGATGACTGCAATGATTGGGTACTTAGTACTTGGTCTAGTTTCTTTCATCGGATCATTCTTTGGTGCAAGCATTTACAGTATCGGTGGCTTTGGATTAATTATCGCCGCTGGTGGAATGGTTCTTGCAAGCTTCTTCTTGATTCTAGATTTCGATCAGATTCAAAAGGGAATCAATGCAGGTTTGCCAGAAGCTGAATCATGGCGCGCTGCCTTTGGATTGATGGTCACAATCGTGTGGCTATATATGGAAGTACTTCGCTTTCTTTCAATCCTGCGTGGTAATGACTAACTAATCAAGCTGTTCGAAGGGCCTCAGGTTAATCTCCTGGGGCTCTTCTACATTTCTGGTCTCTGGAATTTGAGTTGAAAGAATTACTGCAATTGAAAACACTGCAGCGGAAGCTGCAAATGCGGTGCGATAAGAATAAAGATCTGAAAGCCAGCCGATAATAATTGGGCCAACCATCATCCCAGCGTCTCCAGCCATCTGGAAAACAGCAATTACTTGCCCACCCTTGCCATGAATAACATCGCCAACAATGCTGGCTGGAGTCGTTGATAAATAAGCTCCACCAATTCCAATGATTGCCATTGACGCTAAATACATCCAGGGGTGGACGGCAAGTGAAAGCAATACAGTTCCAGCCAAAATTACCGATGAACCAATTACTGCCGCTATGCGACGGCCTTGCTGGTCGGATAAACGCCCAGCCCGCATCAGTAATAATCCTTGGAAAATGGCACTTATCGTAAAACCAAAACCTACTACAGCAGTTGTTGAATGCAAATCCTGTGTCACGAAGATAGGCAAGATCGACGAGCGCATTCCGAAGATAACCCAGTTGGCAAGAAAGGCAATAACCAGTGCGATTCGATAGGGCTTCATAGCTAAAGCTTCGCGAATCGTGGTGTGGTTAGAGGCCAACGGACCTTTCACTTTCTTTCCAATATGTTCGCCTTTTAAAAACAGGAAGGCAACTACACCAGAAGCAAGCAACATGACTGAATAAGAAAAAAATGGTGCTCGCAAAGAAATCGTTGAAAGTAATCCACCGATTGCAGGTCCAGAAATTCCTCCTAGAAGAAAAGCTCCGTTATAAACCGACTGTGCCCGTCCGCGGTGCTCATCATCCACAGATCGCATGATGACCGAACCAGCGGCAACTGAGAACATTGAAGAACCTAAACCACCTGCTGAACGAAAAATGAGAAGTTGCTCGTAACTTTGTGAAAGCCCAGCAAGAAATGTAAAGATTGAAACTAAAACTACACCGGTTGAAAAAACCAAGCGTTCGCCAAACAGGTCAACTAATTTCCCTGAAATCAAACCTGATGCAAATCGAACAATTGCGAAAGAGGAAACGATTAGTCCAATGGCGGTATTGCTAACTCCGAAAGTTTTAGCAAAAACTGGGATTGCCGGCAAAACAATTCCGAAGCCCACGGCGACAAAAAAGGATGCCGCGACAAGTATCGAAACTTCCCGCGGCAGATCCTTAAATGGAGATTGCATTAACCGAGTGATTCGCCTGCCGCATCTTCACGTGCCGCGGCATAGTCTGCAGATGTACGAAGAGGTGTTTCGCGCAGCATAAATGCCAGAATCAATCCGAGCGCAGTAACAGGTGCAGCAGCGTAGAAGACCACGTGGAAAGAGTTCACGAAAGCCTCTAGTGCAGTATTTTTAATAATTGGTGGGAAGGTTTTTAGCACTGCCGTGTTATTTGTAAGTCCAGCTAACTTTGTTGTATCAAAATTAGCCAAGGCAGCGGGATTGGTCTTACCTAGATCGGCAAAACCAGAGGCCATGTAATGGGCAACCCGGTTGGTCAAAATACTTCCAAAGACTGCCGTTCCAAAAACAGATCCGAGTGAACGGAAGAAGGTATTTGAGCTTGTAGCTACGCCCATATCCTTGAAATCAACTGCATTTTGTAGGGCAATAACGATGGTCTGCATAGACAAACCTAGGCCAGCTCCGACCATGATTGCATAGATTGAAATCTGCCAATAAGGAGTGTCAATCTGCAGACGTGTCATGAGCAAAATACCTACGGTCATAATCGCCGTTCCCATAATTGGGTAACGCTTGTAGTGGCCGTGCTTTGAGATCAACTTTCCAGAGACAATTGAAGTTGAAACAATTCCCAGCATTAAAGGAATCAATTTAAGTCCAGCTGAAGTTGCTGAGTAACCCTTCACAACCTGGAAGTAGAGCGGCAACATAACGATTGCACCGAACATGCCAGCACCGATTACACCACCAAGCAAAGATGTAATTGAGAAAGTATGGTTCTTAAAAAGATGTAGCGGAAGAATAGGCTCCTTAGCTTTTCCTTCCCAGAACAAAAAGAGCACGGCAAGAAGAACACCGATTACCAAGTACGTAATGGTGCGGCTGTCGCCCCAACCATTTTGTGGGCCGTAGATAGATACTGAAAGCAAGATTAAGCAGACAGATACCACCATCATGACTGCGCCTAAGTAATCAATGGAGTGATCGCGCTTGACCTTTGGAATATGTAGAACCGCTGAAGTAATAATCAGTGATGCAATACCGATCGGCAGGTTGATGTAGAAAATCCAGCGCCATCCAGTTACGCCAAGAATTGTGTGGTGATCAGAGAAGAATCCACCTAGCAATGGGCCGGCAACTGAAGACAAGCCCCAAACTGCACCGAAATAACCCTGATACTTTCCGCGCTCACGTGGGGGAACGATGTCTCCGATAATCACGAAAGTAAGTGCCATCAAACCGCCTGCACCTAAACCTTGCAACGCACGAGTTGCAATCAGCTGTGCCATGTTTTGTGATGCACCCGCCAGCAATGAACCTAATAAGAAGGTAACAATCGCAAATTGAAATACAACACGGCGTCCGTAGATATCTGAGATCTTTCCATACAGCGGAGTGGAGGCCGTTGAAGTAAGAAGGTAGGCGGTAACAACCCATGTGTAGTGGTTGAGACCATCAAACTCTTCAACGATGCTCTTCAAAGCAGTTGAAACGATTGTCTGATCAAGGGCGGCGAGAAGCATTCCTGTCATAAGGCCACCCAGGATGATCATGATTTCCTTGTGTGAGTGTTCCTTAGCAGATGCGTTAAGAGGCTGATTTTTAGACATGTGGGTAAGGTTACCGTGTGAAAACGGTTATCGCAGAACATCTCGTAAAGACCTATCGCAATGGTGAAGTTAAAGCCCTCGATGATTTATCTCTCGATGTCGAAGAAGGCACAGTATTAAGCGTGCTTGGCCCAAATGGTGCGGGCAAGACAACAACAGTGCGCATTCTTGCAACATTACTCAAACCAGATTCAGGTAATGCATCTGTTGCAGGTATTGATGTAATCAAACATCCTGACAAAGTCCGCGAAATAATTGGATTATCTGGTCAATATGCAGCTGTCGATGAAACGTTAACTGGTTGGGATAATTTAGTGATGTTCGGACGGCTGTATCACTTAGGTAAAGCAGCTTCCATAAAGCGGGCTGAGGATTTGCTGGAGCGATTCTCATTAACTGAAAGTGCACGCCGACCAATTAAAACGTATTCAGGTGGAATGCGTCGCCGTTTAGATTTAGCAGCATCGCTCATTGTGCAGCCAAAAGTTTTATTTCTTGATGAGCCAACAACAGGGTTAGACCCTCGAGGCCGCCAAGAGATGTGGGGAGTTATTGAAGAGTTAGTAAAAGGTGGAGTAACTCTTTTATTAACAACACAGTATTTAGAAGAAGCTGATCAATTAGCTGATGAGATTGCAGTTATCGATCATGGAAAAGTAATTGCTCGTGGAACTTCTGATGCATTGAAGAGCCAAGTTGGTGGAGAGCGCCTTGAAGTCACTGTTGAAGCGCGTGACATCGCCAAGACTTCAGAGATAGTAAATCGAGTCAGCGGACAAGCCATACATATTGATGTAAGAACTATTAGCGTTCCAGTTTCTACTGGTTCACTTGCTCTTATGCAGGTTTTGCGTGAACTTGATGAAGCACAGATTCATCCACTTGATATTGGTTTAAAACGCCCATCTTTAGATGATGTATTTATGGCCTTAACTGGACATACAGCAGAAGAGGAGGCGAAAGCATGAAGAATGCAATCACCGATGCGTTAGTTATTACTAAGCGCCAACTGTTGCAGTTGGCCCGCGTTCCAGAAGTTCTTATCTTTTCGACGATCCAACCAGTCATGTTCGTGTTGCTCTTCCGCTTTGTCTTTGGTGGATCAATTGCAACTGGCCAGCCTGGCGGATATGTTCAATTGCTTATGCCTGGAATCTTCGTTCAAACCGTGGCATTTACTTTGGCTGCCACGGCCTCTGGGCTGGCTGAAGATATGAAGAAGGGTTTAATTGATCGCTTTAGGTCACTTCCCATCGCCCGATCAGCCTTGGTAGTTGGCCGTACCTTGGGGGATTCACTTCTTAATATTTTAGTTCTTGTTGTAATGGCCGCAGCTGGTTTTGCTGTTGGTTGGCGGCCAACGGCAAGTGTTCTTTCAGTTTTTAGCGCCTTCGTATTCTTATTGCTCTTTGGATACGCGCTATCTTGGACAGGAATTTACGCCGGCCTTGCCGTTAAGGATGCTCGTACCGTTCAAAATGTAAGTTTCTTGATTACTTTTCCAATGACATTTCTTTCAAATGCCTTCGCGCCAACAACAGGAATGCCAAAGGCTTTGCAATACGTAGCTGAATGGAATCCAGTCTCGACAATGGTTGCAGCATGTCGCCAACTCTTTGGCCTGGAAAATCAATTTGGTGCAACGGCTAACTCATTTCCAAGTCAGCATCCATTAATTACATCGATTTTTTATATGGTTTTGATTATGTTGATCTTCATTCCGCTAAGTGTTAGGAAATACAAAAACTCTTCTAACTAGGCGTAGAACTCGGCCGTCTTAATAACCACCGTTATTTCACGGCCATTAGGCGCGGTGTATGAAACCGTACTTCCGATTTCAGCGCCCATAACTGCTGCGCCGAGTGGTGATTTTTCACTATAGACATCAAGATCTCCGGAAGAGATTTCGCGAGAACCAAGCAGGAACTTCATCTCATCGCCCATGATTTCTGCGGTGACAACCATGCCTGCCCCAACTTTTCCATCGGCTATTGCAGGGGGAGTTCCGATGTGGGCATTTTCAAGCATCTGCTTTAACTGACGAATGCGTGCTTCCATCTTTCCTTGCTCATCACGTGCGGCGTGGTATCCGCCGTTTTCTTTTAAGTCGCCTTCGGCCCGCGCTGCTTCAATTTTTGCCGTGACATCTTTGCGACCATGGCCCTCAAGATTTTCTAGTTCGGCGCGCAAACGATCTGCAGCCTCTTGCGTCAACCAAGTCTGTGAGCTCATAAGGCGTAAAGGTACTAGGTAGGCGCTGCTGCCTACAACCTATTTAACGCGACAATTAGCCACGTCGGCGTTAACAGCTTGGCTGCGGGTGGGAATTGCAGTTGTTTTCTCAAATGAAGCAAGACCAGGTTCGATTTCATCATCAATCTGGCCAACTATGTTTTTGTCGTAATCCCTTGCAATTAATATGCAGATAAGAACTTGGTTCTTATCTTTACGGACTACCGTGTAACGCAGAGAAATTTCACGGTCGGTTGTGGCCGTGTATGAAATAAGTGAAGTTCGGATATTTGGATTTGAATGATGTAGTCCAGCCCAAGCCAACCAGGTGATACCAACAACTGCAAAGAAAACCGCTGGACCGACCCAGCGATTTGCAGGGCGCACGCCATATCGGTCGTTGTAGGAGAAAGACTCATCAGAATGCATGCAATGATTATGCCATGCAAAAAAATTATGAGGTGGGTGCTGCAGGTTCGCTAACCATTGCGATTTTGATTATTGCTGTGGTTTTCTTAATGCGCAGTTTCTACAAGCGTTATATGGGCATTGATCGAAGCGATGACGGCACAGAGCAGTAAGAACTTTGCTTCAAAAACTTCTCAAGGTTTAGTGGTCCTATTAATCGCTGCACTTTTCTTCTCACTCGGAATTTGGCAGTTAGATCGTGCTAAAGCGCTTAAGAAATCTTTAGCTGTTGCAACACATATTTCGGTGGCAATCGTTCCTCTTCAATCAATCACCAAGTCCCGCGAAGCATTGCCAGCGCAAGCTATTAATCGGTGGGTTAAATTTTCAGGCCATTATGTTGCAGATTTCAAAGCACCTAACCAAGTCGATGGCGATGGAAAGTTAAACGATTGGGAGGTAGGCCTTCTTCAAATAGGGAGCAACGAAGGGATTCTGGTTGTTCGGGGGCTCTGGTCAGAGAGATTATTAAATCCCGATATTTCGCAGGCGATGGTAATAGATATTCAAGGTCAACTTCTGGCCCACCAGTACGACGATCACTCCGTAAATGGTGATGGTTCGATTTCACGGCTCGATAGTTCAGTCGTAGTGGGGCTCACTGATTTGGATCTCTTTGATGGATATGTTCTGGCCTCGGCTGAATCCCATAAAGGTGAAAAATTAATCCGCCAGCGACCCACCCCAGAAAAACTCAGCTCTCGAATCCCGGGCTTTTATTGGCAGCACCTGTCCTATGTAGTGATTTGGTGGCTCATGGCAGGTGTTGTGCTTTACCTCCCCTTCTATCGTCGTAGAGTTGCCTCATGAGCGGAACAATTAAGCGTTATCGAATCATGGCGATTTTCTCAGGCATTATGTCTTTGCTGCTGTGGTTTGTAGAACTTCCTGTAAAGCATCTGCTGCACAATGATTCGTTAGCTTCAAGCTTGACGTGGATTCCAATTGTCCACGGTTACACATACCCGCTTTATGTTTTAGCCGCGATTAACTTTGGATTAATGGCCAAGTTATCACTGCGAAACCTTCTCTTTTTTATTCTTGCAGGAACACTTCCCATTGCATCATTGATTGCAGAGCGCAAAGTTGCCCGCCGCTATTCGTAAATTCATAAAATCACTGCTCTATCCACTGTATGAATGGCGGCTAGTTCGTTCTTTAGATTTCTCTAAAACACCGCACCATGTCGGCGTGATTCTCGATGGCAATCGCCGGTGGGCAAAAGCAAATCCCAGCAACACCGACCCCAACGGCCACAAAGCCGGCGCAAATAAGATTATTGAATTCTTAGGTTGGTGCGAAGAAGCCGATGTTCGAGTTGTAACTTTATGGCTGCTTTCAACAGATAACTTCAAACGCAGCTCCGATGAGATCGAAGAGCTGCTAAAGATAATCGGAGACACAGTTGATGATTTAGCCGCCACTGGCCGCTGGAATATTAAAGCTGTAGGCGCGCTCGATCTATTGCCGCCCTGGCTTTCTCAAAAGCTTAGCGAACTAACTCCAGCCCATCCTGGTGGTTTAGAAGTAAACGTGGCTATAAGTTATGGCGGCCGTCGCGAAATCGTCGATGCAGTGAAATGCTATTTAAATGAAGAGGAAAAATCTGGTCACTCGTTGGATCAGGCAAAAGAGAAGTTAACGACCGATGATATTTCTAAGTTTCTCTACACAGCTGGGCAACCTGATCCTGAACTGTTGATTCGCACATCGGGTGAACAACGATTAGGGGGATTTCTCCTATGGCAAAGTGCCTTGTCAGAGTTTTACTTTTGTGAGGCTTACTGGCCAGATTTTCGTCGAGTAGATTTCTTGCGTGCCTTGCGTGCATATTCCTTGCGCCAACGCCGTTTCGGCAGTTGAGATTTCGATTAAAAATAGCGACAAGATTTAACATTTCAAGAGCGCGTGTCGCCACAAAGTTGCCCCTTTCTAGTTCTACCTTTTTCATATCCGAAGCACTATCCAACTAGTACAAATAAACATGAGGAGTTCAGCCATTGGCTTCTAAGAGTCCAAGCGGTAGAAAGACTTTTGTATTAGATACCAGCGTTTTATTGGCAGATCCCGGCGCGCTGCATAGATTTGCCGAGCATGAAGTCATCATTCCAATCGCTGTTATTGGCGAACTGGAGACTAAGCGCGATCACCCTGAACTTGGATATTTCGCCCGCGCAGCCCTTCGCGCTCTTGATGATCTTCGAATATCGCATGGCCGGCTGGATCAACCGCTAACCGTGACACCTGAGGGCGGAACACTTTCAGTTGAACTCAACCACACTGATTTATCAACCTTGCCCCATGGTTTTTTACGCGATGGCACAAACGACTCTCGAATTCTGGCTATCGCCAAAAACTTAATGTCAGATGGAAAAAACGTAGTCCTTGTAACAAAGGATCTGCCGCTTCGCGTTAAAGCATCATCCGTTGGCGTTGAGGCTCAGGAGTATTTAGCTGAACTCGTCGCCAATAGCGGCTGGACCGGAATTGAAGAGCTAACCGTTTCATCACAAGTTATTGATGACTTGTACTCCTCTGATCGAGCAGACCACGAGGCCGCGCACCAACTTCCGATTCATACTGGAGTTGTTTTGCACTCAGATCGAGGCAGCGCTCTGGCCCGAGTTACTGCCGATAAACAGCTCCAATTAATTCGTGGAGATCGAAGCGCCTTTGGTCTGCATGGTCGAAGCGCCGAACAGCGAATCGCACTTGATCTTTTATTAGATGACTCAATTGGAATCGTTTCTATGGGGGGCCGGGCAGGAACAGGAAAGTCTGCTCTTGCATTATGCGCTGGTCTTGAAGCGGTAATGGAAAAACGAATTCATAAAAAGGTTGTAATTTTCCGCCCCCTCTATCCAGTCGGTGGCCAAGAGCTGGGATATCTGCCAGGCAGTGAAGGCGAAAAGATGTCGCCTTGGGCCCAAGCCGTCTTTGATACGTTGGGTGCGCTAGTTAGCCAGCAAGTTATTGATGAAATTGTGGATCGCGGACTGATTGAAGTTTTGCCTCTGACTCATATCCGTGGCCGTTCATTGCACGACTCCTTTGTGATCGTCGATGAGGCCCAGTCTTTGGAGCGGGGAGTTCTATTAACCGTGCTTTCTCGAATCGGAACGGCCTCACGTGTGGTCCTCACCCATGACATAGGCCAACGCGACAACCTTCGGGTCGGCCGCCACGATGGAGTCGTCGCCGTAGTTGAAACTTTGAAGGGCCATCCGCTCTTTGCCCACGTGACCCTGACTCGAAGCGAGCGCTCGCCAATTGCAGCCCTTGTAACCGAGATGTTGGAAGGTCCATTACCGGGCTAAAAGAAAGTCACAGTCACATTTAGGGCAATTCGGACATTCGCCTTAGTGACCTGCGCTTTTACCTCATCCACAGATACTTTCTTTCTGTGAATCTGCGACTCAGGCGTACTTTGATTTGCCGATGTCGGTCTCTCACGCCACTCTAAAGCCTTCCCCGTTAGTTACTAAGCCTTAAATCAAGGCTTTGGTGGCTTGCGGAATCGGTGAACAGGTGAGAGATAAGGAGTAGGACGATGACGATCAAAGGCAAATCAGTTGCAATCTGGAGCGTTGTCGCCGCCATGCTCTTTTTAACTTCGGCCCTTCCAAGTGCCTATGGTCTGGAGTTTCCAATGACCTCGCATGTCGAGCTCGACAGCGACACCTCAGATAGTGCGGCGACGGCAGCTCCACTTCAAAACGCTGCCGCCCTTTATGGCTCGATCGATTTAGCGGCCACACCAGTTGGGGCGATGTTCTCTTCAGATTTAGCTTTAGTTTCTTCCATAAGCCGCCAGGTCGAAATGGCTCGAACTCAGATCGGTGCCCGCAAAGTTGCTCAAGTGATTTTGTCCCAAGAGTATGGCTTCGACCAATCCCAGTATTCATGTCTGAACTCGCTTTGGACCAAAGAGAGTCACTGGAATTACAAAGCACATAACCCTCGCTCTGGCGCTCACGGAATCGCTCAGGCACTACCAGCTGAAAAGATGAGCGTGATTGCAACGGACTGGCGCACAAATCCCGTTACTCAGATTCGCTGGGGACTTCGCTACATCACTATGCGCTACGACACTCCTTGCAAAGCTTGGTCACACTTTAAATCTCGGCACTACTACTAAAAGCTCCGACTCTTTAAAGTTTTAAGTTAGAGCGATCTACCTAGAAGTAAAAAAATAATACCCATCAGCGGCGGAGCTGCTTGAATAATCGCGGCACGACGAGATGTCTTTACACTAAAAAATAAGACCGCTCCAGCACCGGCCATACTCAATGAGGCAAATGCCAAGAGCGTTAAAGCAATCGTTGAATTAATTCCCAGCATCACTAGCCCAACACCAGCGCCAAGGGCTAAAAAGAGATTATAAAAGCCTTGATTCAGCGCCATCGGCGCAATGATGTCGGCCCGTTCTTGGCTGGAAATCCCAAATGTTTTCCAGGTCTTTGGTTTTCGCCAAGTAAGGCTCTCCAAAACAAATACGTAGAAATGGAATAGAACGGCTAGAAAAATTAAGCTCGCCCCAACAATAGATAAGCCAGTACCCATGCCATAAATGGTAGCGAAAGGATTTTAGAGTTTTAGGGTTTTACGCCAATTTGAAGTGGAGTTGAGGTAGAAGCGAAAAAGTCATTTCCCTTATCGTCCACAACAATAAAAGCTGGGAAATCAACGACATCGATCTTCCAGACCGCTTCCATTCCAAGCTCTTCAAAATCTAGAACTTCAACTTTCTTGATGCACTCCTGTGCAAGTCGGGCAGCTGGACCGCCGATGGAACCTAAGTAAAAACCACCATGGGTTTTGCAGGCATCGGTGACCGCCTTTGATCGGTTGCCCTTTGCAAGCATCACAAAAGAGCCGCCCTTAGATTGGAAATATTCAACATATGAATCCATGCGGCCAGCAGTTGTCGGGCCAAATGAGCCCGATGCATAACCGGCCGGAGTCTTTGCAGGACCTGCGTAATACACCGCGTACTTCTTTAAATACTCAGGCATTGGTGCGCCTTCATCCATTGCAGCTTTAATCTTTGCATGGGCTAAGTCGCGGGCAACAACTAATG
Organism: Actinomycetes bacterium; assembly: GCA_037138575.1. Taxonomy (GTDB): domain Bacteria; phylum Actinomycetota; class Actinomycetes; order Nanopelagicales; family Nanopelagicaceae; genus Planktophila. The sequence goes on along the minus strand of JBAXIC010000025.1, from coordinate 5,246 downwards.
TGCCCGTTAAGGAAAGACGGGTCTTAACTGGATACTTCGAAAGTTGGGCGCGGATCGCCTCCATTGATTGATTTAAATCAACGGCCACAACATCCTCATCGAGATGCTCATCGGTAGTTTCAGGTAAGAAATGTGCAGGATCGCGCTCTAACTCCTCAAGGAAAATACCCTCTTTAGTGATCTTGCCTTTAGCTTGTCGATCAGCTGAACAGGAAACCGCGATTGCAATTGGCAGCGATGCTCCATGTCTTGGAAGACGGACAACACGAACATCGTGGCAGAAATATTTGCCGCCAAACTGCGCGCCGATTCCCAGAGTTCTTGTTAGCTCTAAGACCTGTTTTTCCAATTCAATATCTCGGAAGCCATGGCCCGTTGCCGCATCCCCACTTGTTGGAAGTGAGTCCAAATACTTAGTACTAGCCAACTTGGCCGTCTTTACTGTGTGCTCGGCACTTGTTCCGCCGATAACAATGGCTAAGTGATACGGAGGGCAAGCGGCCGTTCCAATTGAGCGAAGTTTTTCATCAAGCCAGGCCATGAAGGACTTTGGATTTAATACCGCTTTGGTCTCTTGGTAGAGGAAGGATTTATTAGCGCTTCCGCCACCTTTAGCGATAAATAGGAAGTTAAATTCATCGGCGTGATCACTATCGGCGAATATTTCAATCTGTGCTGGCAGGTTATTGCCAGTGTTCTTTTCTTCCCACGTAGAAATCGGTGCCATCTGTGAATAGCGCAGATTTAGATTTGTGAAGGCATCGTAGATTCCCTGTGAAATCGCAACCTCATCTTTAGAAGTTGTCAGAACAAACTGACCCTTCTTTGCCATGACTAATGCAGTTCCAGTGTCCTGGCACATTGGCAAAATTCCACCGGCTGAGATATTGGCGTTTTTTAAAAGATCGGTTGCAACAAAGCGATCGTTGGGGGATGCTTCAGGATCTTGAATAATATTTGCTAACTGCTGCAAATGAGCAGGGCGTAAGTAATGTGAAATATCATGTATTGCTTCAGCGGTTAACTTAGTTAATGCCTCGGGTTCGACCTGTAAAAACTCTTTGTCTCCAAGCTTTACAACGTTAACGCCGTCGGTGCCAATTAGACGGTATTTAGTTTCATCTTTGCCAAGGGGTAATAGTTCTGAATATGAAAATGTTGGCGCCATGATTATTACTTCGCCGCCGGTTTTGCTGAGTCAAGCTTCTTCTTTGCGCCATCTAGCCACTCCTGGCAGATCTTGGCTAACTCTTCGCCGCGCTCCCAGAGCTTGAGCGATTCCTCAAGTGTTGCACTGCCATCTTCAAGGGATTCAACAACTTCTGCCAACTCATCGCGTGCAGCCTCGTAAGAAATCTTCTTTTCACTCATGGGATAAATCTACTCCTTCGTATTATTTGGCGTCACTGTGGCATGGGTCTCGCCCTTTGCAAGGCGCAGGCGGAGTACATCGCCTGTTTTCAATTTCGTTGCATCGCGAGCGATTTCTCCATTTACTAACTGCACTACTGAGTAACCGCGATCCAAAGTTGCCTGTGGTGAAAGCGCGCGGACTCGAGCTTTGATTTGAACCAACTCTTCTTTAGCTAACTTCACGTGGCCAGCAAAGGATCGATGCGCACGATCTCGCAGTGCCACGATGATTTCTGCCCTTGTAGTAATAATGACGTGTGGATCTTTCATTACTGGGCGATCCTGCAAATTCTTAATGCGGGAAGATTCTAAATCTATTCGCCCAAGCAGAGTTCGGCGAGCTCGATCTTGAAGTTTTGTAATCATTGCAATCTCTTCGGCGATATCTGGAACAACGCGTTTAGCGGCATCAGTTGGTGTTGATGCGCGAAAATCTGCAACTAAGTCAAGAAGTGGCGAATCTTTTTCATGACCGATGGCGCTGACAATCGGAGTTGTACAAGAGGCGGCAAGGCGAACTAATGACTCATCACTAAAGGGAAGCAGATCTTCAAATGATCCGCCGCCGCGAGTGATGATGATGACTTCAACATCTTTATTAGTTTCAAGTTCGCGCAACGCTTCTGAAACTTCAGAGACCGCGGCCGCGCCTTGAACGGTAACTTCGCGAATCTCAAACTCAACTGATGGCCAACGGCGTTTTGCATTTTCGACGACATCTTTTTCGGCATCGGTGTTTCTGCCGCAGATTAAACCAATTTTCTTTGGCAAGAGTGGAAGTGAAACCTTACGGTCTGAATCAAAGAGACCTTCCGATGCCAGCAGAGTTTTCAAAGCTTCAAGTCGAGCAAGAAGTTCACCGACACCGACTTGGCGAATTTCGCGGGCCGATAAAGTTAATGATCCATTTTTCGTGTACCAAGATGGCTTTGCATAAATCACAACGCGGGCATTTGCTGGAATTGGTTGAATTGAAGCAATGACTGATTTATGGCACATGACCGAAAGGGACATATCAACACTGGGATCACGCAGACGAATAAATGCCATCATTCCGCTGCGTTCATTAAGTTCGGAGATTTCACCCTCGACCCAGATGGGTCCTAGGCGATCTACATATTCTTTAATCGCTTCGGTGACGACCCGAACTGGTGCTGGGGCCTCACTTGAAGTTTCGAACATGGGGCGAGCCTAATAGACTCCCTGTATGGCTAAGAGAGTTCTACTTGCGGCGCCCCGTGGATATTGCGCCGGCGTTGATCGCGCCGTTGTCACCGTTGAAAAGGCGTTAGCCGTTTACGGAGCCCCGGTCTATGTGCGAAAGCAGATTGTTCACAACGTCCATGTGGTGGCCAGTTTGGAAGCAAAAGGCGCGATTTTTGTAAATGAAACCGATGAAGTTCCAGAGGGCAAGACTGTTGTTTTCTCCGCTCATGGCGTTGCACCACTTGTGCACGAACAGGCCGCGGCCCGTTCCCTCAAAACTATCGATGCAACCTGCCCACTTGTAACCAAAGTACATATGGAAGCTAGGCGCTTTGCATCTGAAGATGCGGAGATTTTATTAATTGGTCATCATGGCCATGAAGAGGTTGAAGGAACAGCTGGTGAAGCTGTTGGACAAGTAAAGATTGTTGATGGCCTTGAAGGCGCACGCACTGTTGAGCCAACTGTGGGAAAGAAACTTGTTTGGCTATCACAGACCACTTTAAGTGTTGATGAGACCTTGCAAGCCGTTGCGATTTTGAAGGAACGTTTTCCTGATATTCAAGATCCCCCAAGTGATGACATTTGTTATGCAACGCAAAATCGCCAAGAGGCGATTAAAGAAATTGCACCTCAATCTGATTTGGTAATCGTCGTTGGATCTCAAAACTCATCTAACTCTGTGCGCTTAGCTGAAGTTGCTTTGGAGTATGGCGCTAAAGTTTCGCATTTGATTGATTATGCCGAAGAGATTCAAGAACACTGGTTTGAAGGTGTTGAAACTATTGGCTTAACAAGTGGGGCATCAGTGCCAGAGATTTTAGTAAAAGATGTTTTGATAACTTTGGCCGCACATGGCTTCAATGACGTTCAAACTATTACTGCAAGTGAAGAGTCATTACTTTTTGCTCTGCCACCCGAGCTGCGCAAGGATTTGAAGGCAGCTGGAATTTAAGCTCGACGGGCCTTTGATGGCTTTGTCTTTGCTTTTGCATTTAAATATACAAACCAGCCATAAGCCGAACCGATAATCAAAAACGGCGCTTCACTGGCAAGTGCTGCAATGAAATCAATACCGACCCGTGATGGATGCAGGCCATCAAGAATTAAAAGCCAGGCAAGTGATGTGAATGCAAAAGCTAGAGGCGGAGTTACAACGCTGACATATGTGGTGCCCGGGCGCCCAAAGCGAATCGCGCCGTAGAAAGTGAGAAGGATTATTACTCCGGTAAGAATGCCAACTCCGCTGCGAAGCCAGAGTTCAATAAAGGAAAAGAGCCCGATGAAGAAGCTTTGCAGGACAACGATGCCCTCTTTCTTTAGGCCGGGGCCTTGAATGGCGAGCTTAGGAACTGTGCTCATCTACTTATCTCCATCTGTAATCTCTTCTGCATCGATGAAATCATCGTCACCAATCTCATCGCTTTTTAATTCACGAACTGATGCCGGTGCCTCTGGATATTCAATGGCGAGTTTATCTTTATCACCCGTTACACCCAAGTTATGGATGCGTCGGGCAGGACTTAATACGGTTTTTTCAGCTGTTGGCACTAGATCTTCATAAGCTTTAGAAGTTGAAGTAATCGCTTTACCAACGGCCACAATCTTGGTGTGTAGCAAGGTAATGTTCTTTAGAAAAGTACTTGCAACTTTTTGAATCTCATCAGCGTTTTCAGCTAACTTGTTGCGCGTAAAGATATAGCCGATGGTGCGCAGTAAAGCCATCATTGAAGTTGGAGTAGCCACAGTTACGCCGACTTTAAAGGCTTTTTCAAGCAGGTTGGCATCTAAGCGCAACGCCTCAGATAGCAAGGTTTCAAATGGAACAAAGAGAACAACGAAATCAGGTGAGCCCGCTGATTTGTGATAGCCGCGCTTTGCGAGTGCTTCAATGTGCTTGAGCAAATCTTTAGTGTGCGCTTGCAAGAGCTCATCTCGATTTGCTTGATTAGCAGGATCAAATGCTTCAAGAAAGCGATCAAATGGAAACTTTGAATCGATAAAGATATGACTTCCACTTGGCATCTTTACGGTGATATCAGGAATTCCTGAAGAGTCGGCATCGGTCGTTGATTTCTGCCTGGAATATTCATGTCCTTCGCGCAAGCCCGCACCTTGTAGTAAAAGCTCTAACTGAGCCTCGCCAAATTTTCCGCGGACCTGTGAATTAGTAAGTGCACCAGCAATCTTTTTAGTTTCATCAAAGATAGATTCAGAGGCGCGGCGCATCTCAAGAATAGTTGTATTTAACTTTGCCTCTGCTTCGGTACGAATTCGATTTGCTTCATTAGCCTGCGTTGAAAGTTTTTCAACCGATTCCTTCATGGCAACGAGTTCGGCATTTAACTTAACTGCCGATTCAGTTTTACTGCGTTCGGCTACGAGTTGAGATTTGTAATCATCAAGGAGTGCGCGATCGGCCACCGAAGATGAGGATTTAAGGCGAGCAAGGAGGTATCCAATTGCTGCGCCGGCCGCTAGGCCTATGAGGAGCGTTACTAGGTATGCGGGCATGGGCCTATCGTGGCAGTTTGCACTGACAATCCCGCGTAGGCTCTACCCACTATGAGCCTGTCTATCGGAATCGTCGGTCTGCCAAATGTGGGTAAATCCACCCTTTTCAACGC
>JBAXIC010000024.1:0-18307 GCA_037138575.1 Actinomycetes bacterium | reverse complement strand
TAAAGCGAACGCGATCGAAAACATAAAACTCTGCTTCTGGTGCAAAGAATGCTGTGTCAGCAATTCCTTGTGCACGCATAAAGTCAACAGCCTTAGCAACAACGCCACGAGGGTCACGACTATAAGGAGAGTTATCGACTGGATTATGAACAGAGAAGATGATGATCAGAGTCTTCTCTTTGCGATACGGATCAACGTATGCAGATTCTGGAACTGGTAAAAGTTTCATATCTGATTCGTGGATTGACTGAAAACCACGAATTGAAGAACCATCAAACATCAGTCCATCTGTGAAGACGGCTTCATCAAATGATTCAACAGGAACGTTGAAGTGATGTTGGATTCCTGGAAGATCAGTAAAGCGAACATCAACGAGCTTTATGTCTTCCTTCTTAATAAATGCAAATATTTCTGCAGAGTTTTTAAACATGCTTCTCCCAATTCACATGGATACATAGATTGTGTATCAGCGCAGAATTTCTCGACTTTGAGCCCTCTGCTTCTAGGCCCAAGAATAAGTCGCTTTGGGCTCTATGGCCTAACCCTTCTGTTACAGCCATGTTAAGAATTTCATTGCCAGTAGGCTTGCCCCATGAGTTATCCATTCATCCGCGCTACGTATGGTCGACGTATGGCCGCCATTACCTTGGACTGGTTGGCCTGTTATGCGATCGTGGCCGCTTTAAGCGGGGGGATAGGCACAATGGACCCAAATCATTCCCTGCTCGTCCTGGCCCTTTTCTTTGTTGAAGTGTGGGTTCTCTCGGCTCTTCAAGGGGCCACGTTGGGTCACCGGATATTTGGGATGAAGATAGTGAGCTACTCCGATGGAGGAATGATTACGCCAGTGCAGGCATTGATCCGTACGGTCCTATTAGTCCTTGTTGTAACTGCCGTGACATTTGATGATGATGGTCGTGGAATTCACGAACGCATGAGTGGATCGGTTTTAACGAGGAGTTAGCGCATCTTTGGTGCGCGAGTTGGCATTGGACCCTTAGGAATTGGCATAGACAAACCGCCAACGGCTTTAAGGCGTGCACGGACCTCACGCATTTGATGCGCAGTAAGTGTCTTTTTTTGTTTTTGCAAATGCTTCTGTAATTTACGAAGTGGGATTTGACCCTGTTCATCGCCAACAATAACTTCGATAATTGGAACTCCAGGAGCAAAGCGCTCTGTTTTCTTATGTTCATCTTGCATCAACTGACGCACAGTATTTGCTGAACCTTCACCGGTTAAAACAATTCCTGCACGACCAACGCTGCGGTGAACCATGTCTTGGTTTCGTGAAACGGCAACGGCCGGAGTTGTTGTCCAGCCCTTACGGATGGCCATAAGAACACTTGCCCCAGCCCCGGCCTGTCCTTCAATTGAAGAATAAGCGGCACGGCCTGCAATGCGAGTAAAAAGTAAGAGGGTTACTAGAAAAGAGAGCGGCAAGAAAATGAAACCAACATAAATTGGGTGTCCGACAACCAATCCGATACCGATGCCCACTGCAAATGTTGCAAGGAAAATTGCAACAAGTGCTGAACCGATCCAAGGCTTTACTTGCTTAGTAACTGCATAGGCATCACGGAAAGTTTGAAAGCGGGGGGTCTTGATCTTCTTTTCTTTAGCTTTTCTCTTAAACATGTCTTTAGTTTAGTGGGGCGGGGGCAGTTCCACCAAGGCGAGTAGGTGCCCAACGCTGGCCCACATGGCTATCGGGGTAGTTATCCTGAACTTGGTGCAACATTGCCAGCAATGTTTCGCGAAGGTTTAGTTCACACGCTTCGACGTCGGCGCCGCGTTCATAAAAAATTGGCTCCCCGAAACAAACGGTTACAGGATATTTCTTACGGCGAAGATCTCGCTTTACCCCTTTAGTCCAAATGCGTTGGCTACCCCAAATAATCGTTGGAATTACGGGGACACCGGCACCCATTGCTAATCTAACCGCACCGGATTTGAGTCCTTTAATTTCAAATGATGTAGAGACTGTTCCCTCAGGAAAAATACCAATCACTTCTCCAGCTTTTAATGCACGCAGAGCAGCAACAAAGGAAGCCGATCCATTACTGCGATCAACATTTATGTGGTGCATTCCGCGCATGAGCGGACCAGCTAATTTATTATCAAAAACTTCTTTTTTTGCCATGAATCGTACATAGCGACCGGCGGGTAATGCCGCAGTTCCGGTGATTGCAAAATCTAAATAACTAACGTGATTGATTGCAAGGATTGCGCCACCTTTACGTGGAATATTTTCTTCGCCATCAAAATCAAATTTAAGTCCCAAGTATTTCCACAGGGATTTGATTGCAACAATCACTGGGGGATAGACCAGATCAGCCATTGGTTGCCCTCGCTTCCATTGCTTGCTTGTATAAGCGTCCAGCACGGTAGCTAGATCGCACAAGAGGTCCACTCATAACGCCAAGGAAACCGATGTCGGTAGCTTCCTTTGAAAGCTCCACAAACTCTTCGGGCTTAACCCAACGCTCAACAGGATGGTGACGATTGGTTGGACGCAGATACTGAGTAATTGTAATTAAGTCACATCCTGCATCGTGAAGATCTACCAATGCCTGCGAAACCTCTTCCCGGGTTTCACCTAATCCAAGGATTAAGTTTGATTTCGTAATTAATCCAAAGTCGCGTGCCATCGAAATCACGTTCAAAGATTTTTCATATGTAAAAGCCGGGCGAATCCTTTTGAAAATGCGGGGAACAGTTTCAAGGTTGTGCGCAAAAACCTCTGGTCGAGTCTCAAAAATCTCATTGAGAAGTTCGGCTTTTGCATGGAAATCAGGTGCCAACATTTCTACGCCAGTGCCTGGGTTTAGTTGATGCACCTGACGAATTGTTTCGGCATACAGCCATGCACCTTCATCGGGCAAGTCATCGCGAGTAACACCAGTAATCGTGGCGTATTTCAGCCCCATCGATTTAACAGATTCGGCTACTTTTCGTGGTTCTTCGCGATCAATTGCATCTGGCTTACCGGTATCAATATTGCAGAAATCGCAACGGCGGGTGCACTTATCCCCACCAATTAAAAATGTTGCCTCTTTGTCTTCCCAACATTCAAAAATATTTGGGCATGCTGCTTCTTGACAGACAGTATGCAACCCTTCAGATTTAACTAATGTCTGCAAACGTGTGTATTCAGGTCCCATGTGGGCCTTTGTTTTAATCCACTCAGGTTTGCGCTCGATAGGTGTTTCTGTATTTCTAGCTTCAATACGAATTAATTTACGGCCCTCTGGTGCAAGAGTCATGCGCTCACCTTCTTTAATGATTCAAAGATGTGACGTTCTACAAGTGGCATGACTTCATCCATTGCGACTGATCTTCCCAACTCTTTTTCAATCGAAGTTACATCGGCATCGGCGATTCCGCAGGGAATTATGCGAGAGAAATTGCTCAGATCCGGGTTAACGTTTAGTGCAAAGCCATGCATGGTGACGCCTTGTGTGACTCGAATTCCTATAGCTGCAATTTTGCGATCGCCATGTTCTCCGCGAATCCACACCCCTGAACGTCCTGCAACGCAAGTGGCCGTGATTCCTAAATCTTGGCAAACATTAATTAACCCTGCTTCGATTTCTCGCACAAAACCCACTAGCTCATGGGGATTTGCTAACTTCACAATTGGATAGCCAACAATTTGGCCAGGTCCATGCCACGTAATTTTCCCACCGCGATCAACATTTATGACCGGTGTCCCATCCGCAGGCTTTTCAGAGTCAAGGGTTCGACGTCCGGCGGTGTAAACAGATGGATGTTCTAGCAATAACAAAGTATTAGGTCGAACTCCTGCAACTACTTCTGCATGGATATTTCGTTGAACCTGCCAGGCTTTTTCATAATCAATGACGCCATGGCGGGTGAGCGCAATAGCGCTTTGACTGGGAAGGGCTACGGCAGGCACATCTCTAGCCTAAAGGTAGGCTTGCCTCCTTACCAATTGGAATCCATTGGCAGTCTCGGAAAGGTCTATTTCATCGTGTCTAATAACACTTCCACACCGGTTAAGGGTCGAAAGCCACTCTGGTTTGCCGTTCTCATGATTGTTGCTTGGTTAGCAATCTCTGGAGTAGCCGGGCCGTTATTTGGCCAGCTTTCAACGGTTCAGAAAAATGACAACACGAAGTTCTTACCATCTAGCGCAGAATCGCAAAAAGTTTCCGAAGAGTCGACAAAATTTCAAGGAGCCACTTTTGACCAATTTCCTGCTCTTGCTTTTCTAATTGGAAATGTTGACCAGACAAAACTAGCCGCTGCAAATATCTTTTTCCAAAGCCTTCCTGCCAAGAAATTAGTTGACGATAAAGGAGCGCCACTTGTTGGATCAGATGGTGTTGTCATTGATCGCACAATCGCTAGCTTTTTGATTCCAAATGCCAAGATCGTTGCATTCCCATCAGCTAAGAACGATGCCTTATTGGCGAGTATTCCAATTTCTGCATCCAGTGCAACTGAAACACTTTCCAATAAAAAGCCAGCTCTACCGGCAATCGTTAATGCCATTCGTTTCTACACAAATGAGTTTGCAAAGACTCAAGGATGGGAATCTCATTTAACGGGAATAGGTGCAATATTTGCTGATCTCTTTGGTGCTTTTGGGAGCATCGATTCAAGTTTGTTGCTGACAACTGGAATTGTTGTGGCATTAATTCTCATCATTGTGTACCGCTCACCAGTTCTATGGATTCTGCCTCTATTCTCAGCAGTGACAGCGCTTTCTCTCGCAGGATCGGTAATTTATGTTTTAGCTAAAAACAATGTGATTGACCTAGATGGTCAGTCTCAAGGAATTTTGTCGGTTCTTGTACTTGGGGCCGCGACAGATTACGCATTGCTTCTTATCGCTCGTTACCGCGAAGAGTTGCATCTTCATGAATCACGATTTGAGGCGATGAAGAAGGCATGGCGTGGAGTAGTTGAACCAATCGTTGCTTCGGGCAGCACTGTAACTTTGGGGCTTCTGGTTCTTTTGCTAGCAACGCTTAAGAACTCACGAGGTCTCGGGCCAGTCGGTGCAATAGGAATCGTTGCATCGATGTTGACCATTCTTACATTTTTACCCGCCCTTCTCGTGGTATTTGGGCGTTGGATTTTCTGGCCACGTATCCCACACTTTGATTCTGAAGATGAGAAACTCACTGGAATTTGGGCCAAAGTCGCAAGACGAACCGGGAAGCATCCCCGTAAATACTGGATTGTTACTGCGTTGCTGCTTGTGGTTCTATCTGGTTTTGCCTCAACTTTACATGCCGATGGCGTCTCAAGCTTGGATCAATTTACTAAGACAACAGATTCAATTGAAGGCCAAAGAAAACTTAGTAACTATTTTCCTGGAGGAGAAGGTTCACCAACTGTCGTTATCGTTCCTCAGGCCAAAGTTGAGCAAGCAAAGTCTGCTCTTCTTGCAATCAGCGGTGTGACTGGAGTCGTACCGACTTTTGATGGTCAGGTACTTCCTGGCCAACCATTGCCTGCAGTAAAAGTAGCCGACGGCAAAATAATTTTGAATGCCACACTGAAATATGGCGCTGACTCGCTAGAAGCCAGAGCGATGATTCCAGGTATTCGAGATGCTATGCACGCGGTCGATCCTTCAATCATCACCGGTGGCACTTCGGCGGTTTACTTCGATATCGATGCAGCTTCTACTCGAGATAGAAATCTCATAATCCCTGTTGTGTTGTTCTTGATTGCAATAGTTCTTGGTCTCTTATTGCGTTCGATTCTCTCAGTGGCTTTGCTGCTCGTTACCGTTGTGCTTTCATTTCTAGCAACATTAGGTGTGAGTTCCCTGGTCTTCCACCACATATTCCATTTCGCTGGAGAAGATTCGTCATATCCATTGTTCTCATTCATATTCTTAGTAGCACTTGGGATCGATTACAACATCTTCCTTATGACACGTGTTCGCGAAGAAGCTATCAAGCTGGGAACTCGTGCTGGAGTAACTAAGGCCGTAACGGTTACTGGTGGAGTGATTACTTCAGCTGGCGTTGTTCTAGCCGCTACATTTACAGTCCTAGGAATTCTGCCTCTGGTTGCACTTGCTGAAATCGGCTTTACAGTTGGATTTGGTGTATTGCTAGATACTTTGATTGTTCGTTCAATTCTAGTTCCAGCTTTAGTGCATCACATTGGTCCAAAAATTTGGTGGCCATCTAAATTACAGCACGAAGAAATCGAGAACTAATGCGCGTTGGTATTGCAGGTTATGGGCTAGCTGGTCGCTATTTTCACGCACCGCTTCTTAAGGGTTGTGGCTACAAAGTAGTTGCGATTCAAACCAGCAATGCCGAGCGGGCATCCCACGCGGTGGCAGATTTTCCTGATGTAAAAGTTGTTGCCACAATCGAAGAACTAGTTGCTTTTGATCTCGATTTAGTCGTTGTCGCTTCAGCAAACCTTGTTCACGCCGAACATGCTTTCGCTGCAATTAATGCAGGTATACCCGTTGTCATAGATAAACCAATGGGCCGCACCTTTGCAGAAACAGCAGAGATCATTTCAGCAGGGGAGCGAGCAGGAGTCCCTGTTTCTACATTCTTCAACCGTCGCTGGGATAGTGATTCTTTAACTATTAAGAAGGTTTTAGCTTCTGGCGTGCTTGGAACAATTCACCGTATGGACTCTCGTTTTGAGCGTTTTCGCCCCGAGCTCAATAAGGATTCATGGCGTGAAAATATGAGCGCGAGTGAAGGCGGTGGACAGCTACTTGATTTACAACCACATTTAATTTCTACCGCTCTTGACTGGTTTGGCAAGGCCGAACTTGTTACATCTACCGTTCGAAATATTCGCGGGGGTGCTGATGATGACGCGGTTCTAATTCTCAAGCATGATTCAGGAGTTCTTTCTATTCTTTCGGCAAGCGCAGTCGTTGGTGCCCCTGGCCCGCGTGTTCGAATCTTAGGAAGCAAAGGCGCACTTGTAATTAATGAATTAGATCCTCAAGAGAATTTATTAAAAGCTGGAAAGATTCCAACTGGTGGAAAATGGGATGTACCAACAAAATCCAAAACTTACATTTACCGAGGTGATGAGGTGGAGGAGATTATTGGCGAAGATGGAAACTACGCCACTTTCTATTCTTTGGTCGCCGGTGCAATCGAAGGTAAGAATGACTGGCCGATCTCCAATGATGATGCCCTATTAGTTGCAGCGATTATTGATCAGGCCAGGAATAACGCACTCCATGTCTAAGAAAAGCGATGTAATTGTCGTTGGTGCAGGCTTAGCTGGACTAAATGCGGCGATTCATCTGCAGGAGGCCGGTCGATCGGTAACGGTAATTGAAGCAAATAATCGCGCCGGCGGCCGGGTAAGCAGTGACTACATAGATGGATATATTTGCGATAGAGGTTTTCAACTTATTAACTCAAAGTATCCAGCTTTAATTGAACTAGATGTCATTAACGAGATTGATTTTCTGGAAGCGCCGCGGGTTGTAGAAATCAGTTTGGGGCGCGAGCGTATTGCACTGGGCGATCCTCGCAGCGCTCCTTTGTCAGCATTGCATCGGGCAACAGGAACACTTTCAGAAAAAATTAATTTCGCCCGTTTCCTCTTCTTTAAACCTAAAGCCGGAAAGTCCATCGGTATGGCTCTGCGCGAAGCCGGTTGCGGAACCACATATGACCGCGTTTTGCGACCATTTTTGCACGGTGTTTTCCTTGCAGATCCTGACACGGTTGATGTTATCTATGGACATTCAGTAATACGGAGTTTTGTTTCTGGCGCACCGGGGATCCCTAAATTTGGGGTAGGTCGACTTTCTCAAGCCATTGCATCACGTGTAACTGATCTGCAACTTAATGTACGGGCTGAGAGAATTACGGGAACCACAGTTCAAACTAATGCTGGAGAGTTTGAAGGCAATGACGTGATAGTTGCTACGGATGCGACAACATCTGCGCAGTTACTTGATCTGTCTACAGCAGCACCAATGGTTGGTTGCATCACTTGGTATCACTCCAGCGAATCGAATCCTTCGGGAAGTGGACGACTGTTAATTGATGGGCAAAACCGTGGTCCAGTTCTCAATTCAATTGTTATTTCTGATATTTCACAGTCCTATGCACCTTCTGGAAAGAATTTGGTGTCCAGTACAACAAATTTGGGAACCACTGAATCTGAAGTTCGCCGTCATTTGGCAAGCATGTGGGGAGTTGAAACTCGAGATTGGCAGTTGATTGCAAAGTACGAGATTCCATCAGCGTTGCCATTGCATTCGGTGGGGCAGCAATTAACTCAGACAACAAAGGTTGCTGACCATATTTATCTAGTTGGTGATCACCGAAGTGTTCCATCGCAACAAGGCGCGTTATTTAGCGGCAGCGTTGCGGCGCAATTAATCCTGAACTAATTTGTTCAAGGCTTCGGTTATATGTGGGTAATCCCAAGTAAAGCCAGCTTCTTGTAAAACATGGGGGATTACCTTCTTAGAACCCAAGACTTCTGAGGAAAATCCACCCAATGCGATTTTGAGCGCGATGGCCGGTGCTGGAAAAACTGCTGGGCGGTGCAAAGCGCGCGCTAATGCTGACGTGAACTCTTGGTTAGTTACAGGATTTGGTGAAGTTACATTGACCGGTCCTGCGATGGGGTTTTCAAGAGCAAAGACAATAGCTCGGATTTGATCATGCAAAGTAATCCATGACCACCATTGTTTGCCTGAACCGAGTTTGCCACCAAAGCCTAAACGAAAAAGTGGAAGCATTTTTCCGAGTGCACCACCAGTTGGATCAAGTACTAAACCAGTACGAATCTTTACAGTACGAACCTCGCCCGCTAAATCCGCGGCAGCTTCCCATTCGCGGCAAACTGCAGCAAGAAAATCATCGCCAACTCGATCAGTTTCTACAACAGCGCGATTTCCGCTCTCGCCATACCAACCGATTGCACTTGCTGAGATGAATACTTGTGGTTTCAATTCAGCAGCAGCTTTTGCAATTGTCGTTGTTCCAAGAAGTCTTGAATTTAATATCTCTGACTTGTATTTCTTTGTCCAGCGTTTATCACCAACACCTACACCAGCTAAATGGATGATTGCGTCAACGCCCTCTAAGCAGGCTAAATCAACATAACCAGTCTGCGGATCCCACTGAACTTCATCTGGGGCAACTGGTTTGCGACGTACCAATCTTTGAACGGTGTGACCTTCGCTTTTGAGGTGACCAACTAGTGCCGTACCAATAAGACCTGAAGAGCCGCTAATGGCAATTCTCTGTGGAACTGACATCTGAAGTTAGAGCCCTAAATCTGATTCAAAGGCGCCGCCCTCTAGGCGCTCCTTCAAAGTTACAAGGAATCGAGCAGCATCTGCGCCATCGACAACGCGGTGATCATATGAAAGTCCGAGATAAACCATTGAACGAATTGCAATGGTTTCACCGCCATCTTCACCACGCACAACCATTGGACGTTTAACGACGGCACCAAGGCCAAGAATTGCTACCTGTGGCTGATTAATAATGGGAGTATCAAATAAAGCGCCACGACTTCCAGTATTTGTCAGTGTGAAAGTTCCACCACCTAATTCATCGGGAGTTACTTTGTTATCCCGTGTACGAGCAGCCAAATCAGCGATTTTGCGCGCGATGCCACCCATGTTTAGATCACCGGCATTTGCAATGACTGGAACTAACAGTCCACGTTCGGTATCAACTGCAATTCCTAAGTGCTCGGCGCCATGATAAGTAATTTGATCGCCTTCAACAGAGGAGTTAAGAACTGGATGCTGCTTTAATGCTTCACATACTGCAACTGAGAAGAATGGAAGGTAGGAAAGTTTTACACCTTCTCGCGCTTCAAAGTTTGCTTTTGCTTTATCGCGTAACCGTGAAATCTTTGTGACGTCTACTTCGATGACCGTTGTTAGCTGCGCACTTACTTGAAGCGATTCAACCATGCGAGCGGCAATAACTTTGCGCAACCGTGACATCGTCACAGTAGTTCCGCGAAGTGGAGAAACAGCAACAGAGGCAGGTTTAGAAATTGAAGGCGCTGATGTTTGCGCAACCGGTGCAGTATGAGTTTGGGCTACTGGCTTTGACATTGCTTCTACATCTTCACGGCGAATTCTTCCACCGATTCCGGTGCCCTTAACATCTGAAAGATTAATGCCTAGGTCATTGGCAAGTTTGCGAACCAGGGGAGTTACATAAGCATCAGTTGGCTGAACAACTGGCGGTGCAGCTACTGGTGCAACAACAGGAGCAGTAGCCACTGGTGCAGGAGTTTGAACAACTGGCGCTACTACTGGTGCAGCAACTACTGGAGCAGGTGCAGCAACTACTGCGGCACCGGATGCACCAATTAATGCAAGTCGAGCACCAACAGGAACCGTTGTATCGATTGCAACGTCAATTGCTAGTAAAACACCGGCAACTGGTGAAGGAATCTCAGTATCAACTTTGTCCGTAGAAACTTCTAGCAGCGCTTCATCAACTGCCACTAAATCACCAACATTTTTCAACCAACGAGTAACAGTTCCTTCACTAACGCTTTCACCCAGTGCGGGCATTGTAATAACTGTCCCTGATGTTGCAGGCGCAATAACTGGTGCAGCTGCGACAACGGGTTCAGGTACAACTATTGGCGCAACTTCAACAACAGGTTCTGGCACTACAACTGGTGCAGCGGGTGCAGGTGCTGCTGCATCTGAGCTGTCGGCGATAACTGCAAGCTCGGCGCCGACTGGAACAGTCTGATCAATTTGAACAACAATCTTTGTAAGTATTCCGGCAACTGGTGAAGGGATCTCGGTATCTACTTTGTCAGTTGAAACCTCTAAAAGCGGTTCATCAACATTGACGTGGTCGCCTTCAGATTTTAACCAGCGGGTAACTGTTCCTTCGCTGACGCTTTCACCTAATGCCGGCATTGTTACTGAGAATGTCATCTAATTTTCTCCCTGATTATCCGTGAGCGTGTAGCGGTTTGCCGGCAAGAGCCATATGGGCTTCGCCCATTGCCTCTGACAGTGTTGGGTGTGCATGAATAAGAGGTGCGACATCGGTTGCTCGTGCTTCCCAATTAAAAATCAACTCCGCTTCAGCAAGAAGTTCTCCGACGCGTGCGCCGACCATATGAACTCCAAGAATTGGACCATCTTTTTCGGCAACCAATTTAATCGAACCAGCAGTTGCAAGAATTTGCGCCTTCCCATTTCCAGCTAGGTCATAACTTAGTTCTACGACATCGTGTCCACGCTTTTTAGCTTCAGCAGTAGTTAATCCAACTGATGCAACTTCAGGATCTGAATAAGTAACGCGCGGAATTCCATCGTAATTAATTGCGCGGGGGTTCAAACCAGCAATCTCTTCTGCTACTAACATGCCTTCGGCAAAACCAACGTGAGCTAGTTGAAGTGTGGGGATCAAGTCGCCAACGGCCCAAATACCAGCAACATTTGTCCGGCACTTGTTATCGACTAGCACGTATCCGCGATCCATAGCGATTCCGGCTTCTTCATAACCAAGATTTGCAGAGACCGGCCCTCGACCAACTGCAACCATCAGTACCTCTGCACTAAATTCTTTGCCATCTTCTAAGGTAATTGTTACTCCCGCATCGTTTTTAATGGCAGATTTAAACTTCACGCCAAGTTCAAAGTTGATTCCGCGCTTTCGAAATGCGCGCTCTAACTGCTTACTCGAAGACTCATCTTCAAGTGCGATTAAATGCGGTAGACCTTCAACGATAGTTACTTCGGCGCCAAATGATTTCCATACTGATGCAAATTCGCAACCAATAACTCCGCCACCCAAAACGATTACAGATTTAGGAACATAATCCAACTTGGTTCCATGATCTGAAGTAATTATCTGCTTGCCATCAATATCAAGGCCAGGCAAAGTTCGGGCGTATGAACCCGTTGCAAGAATGATGTTTTTGCCGGTGTATTGCTGCCCATTTACTTCAATCGTGTCTTTAGAAACTAACTTTCCGTGGCCTTCGATGTAAGTAATATTTCGAGATTTAATTAATCCCTGCAAGCCTTTATGTAGGCGAGAGATAACGCCATCTTTGTATGTATTCACACCGTTCATATCGATGCCATCAAAAGTAGATTTCACTCCGAACTTAGAGCTTTCGCGCGAACCATCTGCAATTTCAGCTGAGTGAAGAAGCGCCTTTGTTGGGATGCAGCCTTTGTGAAGACAGGTTCCGCCAACTTTTTCGGCTTCGATCAGGGCAACTGATAGGCCTAGTTGTGCACTTCGAAGTGCGCAGGCATAGCCGCCACTTCCGCCACCTAAAATCACCAGATCAAATTGCGCCACCGATTGCCCCTTTTTCTCGTGCGTCAGGGGCTCTATCCTGCCGTACCTACGCCTGTTCGACCAATCTAACAAGAGAGCGCATGCTCACACCTGTGCCACCCACGGGCGTATAGCCGTGAGCCTTGGCCTCGTTGTACGCCGGTCCAGCGATATCTAGGTGCAGCCACGGTAGGTCATCGCTGACAAACTCTTTCAGGAATAATCCAGCAACCAACATCCCACCATTTTTGTCGCCGATATTTGCAAGGTCGGCAACCGGAGAGTCTAGAGATGCGCGAAGTTCAACTGGCAAGGGCATGGGCCAGAACTGTTCACCGGCCTCTTTGGATGCCTTCAAAAAGAGATCGCTGAATTCTTGATTATTTGTCATCACAGCACTTGTGCGAGTTCCAAGGGCCACAACCTGGGCTCCGGTCAAAGTCGCGACATCGATGATTCCATCGAGTTTATTTTTGCTTTCTTGAGCTTTGACTAATCCGTCAGCTAGCACCAACCGACCCTCTGCATCTGGATTTAATACTTCCACTGTCTTACCACCAAAGATTGTAATGATGTCACTTGGTCGAGTTGCGGTATCGCTGGGCATATTTTCAGCAAGTGGTGCCCAGCATTCGATAGCGACAGGCAAAGCTAGTTCGGCGATTGCAAGAGTTGCGGCACATACAGCGGCTGCGCCACTCATGTCAGATTTCATTGCCTCCATGCCAAGACCAGGTTTTAAATTTAATCCGCCGGTATCAAAAGTGATTCCTTTACCTACAAAAGCAAAACGCTTAACGTTCTTCGTTTTAGGAGTGTAGGAAATATGCAATAAACGTGGGGGATTTGCTGAACCCTGTCCGACACCGACGATTCCGCCAAAACCCTGTGACTTCAACTGCTTTTCATCCCAGATTGTTATTTTAAGTCCAGCCTTTAAACCGCCGGCAGCTTTTAAACCCGCAGCCAGTTTCTTAGTAAATGAATCGGGAGTTAGATGACTCGGTGGAGTATTTACTAGATCGCGAACTAAGTGTGTGTATTTTGCAATGATAGAGGCGTGCTTTATGGCGGTTTTTGCTTCGGGTTTATTTGCAAGAGTGGTGTAAACCGTCGCAGTCTTTAACGCCAATTTGTGATCGGCTTTAGTTGACCCACGAAATTCATTAAATACATAAGCACCTAGACCGGCACCTTCTGCAACTGCGCTGACTGCTGCAAAATCTTTTACTGGAAGCGCAAAGGTTGCGCTATTAGTTCCCGCTAATGCACGTGCGGCACTTCCTGCCGCTCTGCGAAGAGTTTCGTGGCTATATGAATTTGCCTTTGCGCCCAATCCAGTGAAGATGATGAGACGCGCCGGTCCGCCAGGTATCTTCGTAATTTCATCGGCCATACCTGTTGCACCCATTTCAACAAGTGAAGCGACTAAAGATCGTGAGTCGAGCGCTAAATCTTCCGATTCGATAGCTATTCCGCCTTTTGTGTTCGTGCTCACAAGCCCCACAACAAGGACATCATCTTTAACTAGGCCATCTGAAACTTTGAGTGTTGTCATGGGCGCCAGCGTAATAGATGTATTGGTAGGTTTCACACTATGAAGCACTCACCTTTACATGACAAGCATCTAACACGTAACGCCAAGATGGCAGATTTTGGCGGCTGGCTCATGCCCATTGAATATCCCGGGGCCGGTGTACTTGCAGAGCATGCGGCAGTTCGCGAAAAAGTGGGAATCTTCGATGTGTCACATCTGGGTAAAGCCAGCGTTAAAGGCCTAGGCTCTCTGGCCTTTCTTAATTCGATGTTCACAAATGATCTCAATCGAATTGAGGATGGTTCGGCTCAATACACATTGCTGTGCACACCAAATGGTGGAGTGATTGATGACCTTATTGTCTACCGCAATTCTGCCGAGGACTTCTTTTTGGTGCCAAATGCTTCCAACACAACTGATGTTGTTAAGACACTGCAGGAGCATGTACCAGAAGGAATTGAAATCATAAATCTTCATTCGGAGTTTGCAGTCATTGCAGTACAAGGGCCGTTAGCTCCACAAGTAATGCAATCTCTTGGAGTCAATACCGATATCGATTACATGGCCTTTGAAAATGTAACTATCGGTGGTGTTGAAGTAATTCTCTGTCGCACCGGATATACGGGCGAACTTGGATACGAACTTCTTCCAAAAGTTGGCGACGCATCAAAGGTTTGGGATGCGATTGTCGATGCAATTGAACCAGTGGGCGGTTTAGTCTGTGGCTTAGGTGCTCGAGATACTCTGCGCACGGAAATGGGATATCCATTGCACGGTCACGAACTTTCACTTGAGATCACACCGGTCGAGGCAAGTGCTTCATGGGCAATTGGCTGGGATAAAGGTGAATTTCAAGGCAGTGAAGTGCTCCGTTCGCAAAAAACTTCTGGGCCAAAGCGCCGCAGTGTGGCTATAAAATCTCTTGATCGTGGAATCCCTCGCGGTGGCATGACGGTCAAATCAAATGATGGCTCATTACTTGGTGAAGTAACAAGCGGAACTTTTTCACCTTCATTAAAGGTTGGAATCGGAATTGCGCTTTTGGATTCCTCTGTCAAAGTCGGTGACAATTTAATTATCGACGTTCGTGGGCGTGATTCAATGGTCGAAGTTGTAAAACTTCCCTTTATGCCTTCGCACGTTCGATAAATTCAATTGGCTGCAGAAAAGCCGCGCGCGTATGTGTTCGTCGAAGTGCCGACAAGACAGCAGTTCCAGATAAGGCCAGTAACGCTGCTGTAAAAATGGCTCGAGGAATATCCCACGCCATCGATGTTGCGAAATGAAAGATAATGAAGCGATGCAAGTTTTGGCTGATAGGAGCATTTGCTAAGTAGGACAATTGCGTGTTGCCTCCTAAGGCCCAAGGCCAAAACTGTAAATCCATAAGAATGCCAAAAACCTCAGAGGCAATGACGCCAAATGTAATGAGAACGGCAATCTCACTTTTGCCGCGAAGCTTCTTTCCCGGGATCAAACCAGCAGCCATTCCAATCCAAGCCGCTGCAAACAGTTGATAACCAAGCCATGGGCCGAGGCCTCCGGTCAGTAAGGCTGATACAAACATTGATGTAAGACCTAAAAGAAATCCAAATGATGGGCCGAAAACTCGAGCACTCAAAATCAAGATAAACCACATTGGTTCGATACCGACCGCTCCAGCTCCTAAAGGTCTAACAGCGGCAATTAGTGCAGAGAGAACTCCCAAAAGGGCAACTGATTTTGCATCAAGGCGCGAATTAGAGATTTGAACTATTACAAGAAGAAATGAGATTGACACTGCGATCCAGAAAAATATTTGGGTACGAGGAAGTGACTGGCCGTTATAGAAAAAGGGCCATAGAAATCCGGCAGCCGAGGTCAGGGATGCAATCGTTAGAACCACAGTCCCTATGCGTGAAAAACGAACAATGTCCTGAGTAAGCATTATTTTTCTGCTTCGATTGCGCGTACAACATCGGCAACGGTGAGCCAAGGTTGTGGTGCCATGATTTTTGATACTTGAGGCGCAAACGCCGGTGAAGAAAGTAGTACATCGATTGTTGGACCGTCGGCCACAATCTCACCATCGGCAAGGAAAATTGTTCTTGTTGCAAGTTCAGCAACTAACTCAACATCGTGTGTTGCAATAACAACACTTCGGTTGAAAACTTGGGCAAAATTTATGAGCATTTTTGTTAATACTCTTTTGGCTTGATAGTCCAACCCTCTCGTTGGTTCATCCAGAATCAGTAATCGTGGATTAGCCGAGAGAACTACGCTGAGCGCCAGGCCTAAGCGTTGACCTTCAGATAGATCACGTGGATGAGTCTTTGCCGAAATCCCCGGAACAAGTTGAGATAAAAGCGCAAAAGTTGTTCCGGGTTCAACCTGATTGTCGTTATCTGCTTGATCGCACTCATTGTTTACAGATTGTCCATAAAGCAAATCGCTTGGCTCCTGTGGAATAAACCCAACATTCTCTCGTCGCAATTTACTGTGCAGCTTTTGCGTATTGAGTCCATTGACGATTACTTCGCCAAATGAATTCTCGCTCACACCAGCGATTGCTCGCAGTAGCGAACTCTTGCCTGCACCATTGCGACCCATGACTGCGACGATCTCATTCTCATAAATCATTGCAGAGATTGATTTCAACGCGCTTTTCCCATTGTATGAGACGGTTAATTCTTTGATTTCTACAAAAGGCGTGGAGAAGGTTTTCGAAGTTTGAGGTTTTGCGAGCTGATGAGTGACTCTAAATTCAGTAGTCATTCTGCGCATTTCACGCACGGATGTAGCAATTTCCTTTAGCCCCAATGCTCTTGCGAGTTCGACAATCGGTGGCGCGATGGGGGAGTTCATTAAAATCTCTTCTGGAGTTCCTACCGTTGTGCTACCAGCGCCATTGATATGGACAATGCGGTCGGCGAATTGAATCACTCGTTCTAATTTATGTTCGGCGATTACAACTGTAAGACTTAAATCGTGTACCAAACGATGCAGGATGGAAAGAACTTCCTCTGCAGCTATTGGATCTAATGCACTTGTTGGCTCATCGAGCACTAGTACTTTGGGATGAGCAACTAATGCACTGGCAATTGCCACCCGTTGTTGTTCGCCACCACTTAGTGTTGCAATCGATCGAGCGCGCAACTGCGCTAGTGACATAAGATCCAAAACCTCTTCTACGCGTTTTCGCATCGTGTCATTGCTCAAATTGAGCGCTTCCATTCCAAATACAAGCTCTTCCTCAACAGTATCTGCGACGAACCCATTGGCTGGGTTCTGGCCAACTATTCCTATTAGATGGGCTAAAGCACCCGGCTTAACAGTTGCCGTTGAAATTCCATCTACAGAGATATCTCCGGCCAGAATTCCCCCAGTGTGGTGGGGGACTAAACCATTTATGAGTCGTAGTAGTGATGATTTTCCTGAACCAGTTGGCCCAATAACTAGAACCAACTCACCCTCGGCTATTTCAAGGTTCAAATCCTCGATCACTGTAGTTGTTGAGTTGGGATAAATAAGAGAAACGTTTGAAAACTTAATCACGATAACCCCACCATCAAAAAGCCCGTGACTATTACCGCGGTATCAATTCGCGCCCATTTAATCGGACGGTAACGAGATCTCTTTTTGCTTATCCCATATCCTCGCGCATCCATCGCTGCCGCAAGGTCTAGTGATCTAGCCAGGGATTCTTCAAGTAAAGGAATTGCAATTCGTTTGAAAGATTTTAATCCACGAGTTTTTTGGCCTCGCAGCTTTTGAGCCATTCGAATTCTTGATACGGAGGAAACAAGTTGGGGAAGAACCGATGTGGCGATAACGACCGAAACTCCAAATTCATAAAGGTAAATCGGAAGGACACGCAATAATCTATGAGGACTAGTTAACGAAGCTGCTGCCCCAAAAATGACCAGCATCGCGCAGATGACGATGCCCTCTGAAATTGATGAGCTAAGACGTTCTAAAGTTACATTGCCACCAATACGAATCCCTGGCATCCAATGCGGCAAGGGAAGAATTGGAACTTTGAAAAGAACTGTTCCGGGAATCGGTACACCTATCAAAACACCTATAACAGCACGAACGGTGACTATCCAAAGCGCCAATTTAACTGTCCAATTAAATGAACGTCCCCATGGGGCATTTTCTCGCGCCGCGAAAACAATCGCCGACATAACACCCACTGCTGCTAAGGCATACCAAGGAGTATTTACTCGAGCAACTGCAATAGCAAGAGCTAAAGAAAATATCCACCAGGTTAGTGGGTGAAATGTCGGCTTCTTCATAATTGATTACTTAGTTTTTACCAATGCTTTTGGAGTAGCGATTTCAAGACCGCACTCTTTTGCTGGATATCCTGATAGTCCACAGATAAAACCAGATGATGCGGCGCGAATCTTTACAACTTGGTTAAGAACATCTATTCCTTGCGAAGTGATTGCCGTGCGGACGCAGGTTGAAATTGTTTTCCGTGGTGTTTCACCTTTTGGTGCCCAAGTTT
>JBAXIC010000023.1:0-19224 GCA_037138575.1 Actinomycetes bacterium | reverse complement strand
GCCGGTTTTGGAATAAACAAGGCTTTCACAGTCAGCCAACTCGATGCTGAACAGCAATTACTCGATGTATTAGTGCGCACACCAATGCGATTAATGCATTCCGTTCTTCCAGGAATGAAGGAGCGAAACAAAGGTGTAATTATTAATGTTTCATCAGTTGCAGGTTGGATTGCCGGTGGAACATATAGCGCCTCTAAGTCTTACCTCACGGTTCTATCTGAATCACTTCACACAGAACTCGCGGCAACCAATATAAAAGTCTGTGCTCTGTGTCCTGGATTTACGAAGACCGAGTTTCACCAACGCGG
Source organism: Actinomycetes bacterium (assembly GCA_037138575.1). GTDB lineage: Bacteria > Actinomycetota > Actinomycetes > Nanopelagicales > Nanopelagicaceae > Planktophila. The sequence continues at coordinate 18,916 of JBAXIC010000023.1, read as the reverse complement.
ACGCATGTCGATGAAGGGCCTTCCTTCCTTCATGTGGCTCAACGCCGACAGATTAGTAGCCACTGCGTGGAAAGAGGCGGTCGTAGGTAAAGCTCTCAGCGTTCCAGGTTGGCAGTATCAAATTCTTACCTTCGTGATGCGTTATGCCCCCCGATCTTTGGTTCGAAACCTCGGCATGAAAGTTCGTACTAAGCAACGTCGCTAGTGGTCACCCTTTAATTTCACAGTCAATTCATTGGCTTAGCGGGCGGTTTATCAGGAGATTTTCAGGTTGTGCTGGCTACGATTAGCCCATATCCAATGGAGGTTTTCCTGATGCGTAAATTCGCTTCTGTCACTGTCGCACTCATTGTCGCTGCCGGCGTCATGGTTGCTGTTCCTGCTAGCGCTGCTACCAAGATTTCAAATGGTGTTGCATGCACAAAGCTCAACCAGACTACAACCGTTAGCGGCAGCAAGTACAAGTGTGCAAAGAACCCTTTGACGACTAGTACAAAGCTGACGTGGTTATCACTAGATTGTCTCAACTCTGCTGGTGCCTATGTGAAGTCACAAAAGGACTCAGTCGCACTGACTGCAAAATTGGTTGCGCAGATTCCAGTTATTGATCTAGGGATTGCAAATGAAACAACCCATAAGGCAGAGATACAGACCAAGCTTGATGATACAAACCTGCGCTTGGCTGCAGCAAAGACAAAACTTGCCGCTGCCGTAACCGATGCCGATAAAAAGGCTTACACATCTGCTGTCTCTGCATGGACATCAGCTGCGCGTACATATACAAGTGCGGTTAACCGAATCACAGTGGATATTCGTAAGTTAGAAGCGGCTAAATTAGCTGCAACTAACCAACCGGCACAGTTAAAGGCTGACGTTGCTAACACAAAAGCAAATGCAGCGTTAATTTGTTCAAAAGGTTTTTAAAGCTTCATAACTCTTAGTCAGGAAAGCCCCGTTAGCAATAACGGGGCTTTCCCTATTTCTAAAGGGGTTTTGTATACCTAGATTGTGAAAATGCTGGCACGGATTGCAAGAACTACTGGCCCAGTGCTTTTAATTCTTCATTGCCTTATTCATTTTCTACCAATAAATGGTGGGCAGTGGAGCGAACTTTACCTCTATAACTCAATTCCACTAGTAGCGATTGCAGTAGTAGCTTCTGCAAAACGAATAACCGATTCTCTCTCTAAGCCAATCCTAATAACAGCCTTCGTTCTTTGGTTTTTGGGATCGCTAATTTCAAGTGTCTCTTCTTATTGGAGCATCTCTTTGCTATTCAAGCCACTTTCAAACTCGGCATATCTACTCTTTTATCCATTTGCAATAATGGCGGTTCCGCGTTTGATAAACCCGGTACTCAAGTTTTCGATTCTTGAACTATTTGACGCTTCGATTGTCGGTTTAGGTTTAACAACCCTAGGTGCAACCCTAGCTCTCAAACCAGTGCTTCCACATTTTGGCGGCAACATGGCTGATGCCATCTTCGCAATTTCTTTTCCAATCGCAGACTTAGCCTTGATTTCCTTAACGATTACGGCAATCGCAGCTCATGGTTTTTCACGCAGAAGCTTTTTACTTGCACTTGGATTCTCGATTTTTACAATTACTGATTTCATCTTCCTTTGGCAGCATCTCAACGGCGCGTATTCATTTGGCTCACTTGTTGATGACGGCTGGCTTCTAGCAATTATCTTGATCGCAGAAAGCCTATGGCATGATGGAAAAGATGATGGGTATGTGGCAAATGTAAATCCAATTTATATCGCTCTATCGCTTTTTCTAAGTGCAACGCTCTTGGCTCTTATCGCGATTAAACCAAGCTACTTTCCAACTTTCGTTTTGATCCCTGCCGTAACTACTCTTACGTTGGCGTTTATTCGCATGACCATTGCGCTCAAACAGGCGAAGAATATTGGGCATGAAAGAATTTTGGCGCGCACCGACGAACTAACCGGACTCCCCAACCGAAGACGATTATTAAGTGAGATTGAAAATTTTGTTGGAAAGAATGGCTCACTGCTGTTACTCGATCTTGACGGTTTCAAGCCAGTAAATGATTCCCATGGGCATGAGATGGGTGACAAAGTCTTGCAGCAAGTTTCCATGCGTTTTAGTCGCGCAATTCCCAATGGCGCCTTGCTAGCACGATTGGGTGGCGATGAATTTGGTGTCTTACTGGAAGGTTCCTACGAAAGTGCAATGGATGTGGCTTTAGCGTTGCGAGCTACTGTAAGTTATCCATTTAATATTAATAATCAGCAGATTGAAATTGGCGTGAGTATCGGTCTTGCAGAAAATAGTAACTCCCATGATTTACTGCGTCGTGCCGATGATGCGATGTATCGGGCTAAACGCGAGGGTCTTGGGGTTTGTCAGCTTTAATCTCTTGTAGCCGAGCCAGTGATTCCAAACGCTCAGTTGCATGATCAACGATTCGCTCAGGGTAGCCATTGCTATATCCATCCAGATATAGCCATGGTTCATGAATTTCAGCAGCAGCTAAGTGCGCCAACTCAGGCACATACTTTCGAATGTAATTGCCCTCAGCATCGAAACGTTTCCCTTGCTCGATTGGATTAAAGACTCTGTAATACGGTGAAGCATCAGTGCCTGATCCCGCAGTCCACTGCCACCCATGGGCATTTGATGCAACATCAAAATCAACAAGATGCTCCATAAAAAAATCTGCGCCTAACTGCCATTCAAGGTGAAGATCTTTAACCAGAAAAGATGCGACAACCATACGAGTACGATTATGCATCCAACCTTCGCGCAGAAGTTGTCGCATAGCAGCATCCACAAATGGATAACCAGTGGTGCCGGCCTTCCACGCTTCAAATTTTGAATCGGGTTGGTCATACCGCATCTCAGCAAATTTTGGTGCGTAGTAATCCTTATCGGTATGAGGGTTATTAAAGAGAACATCGGCATAAAACTCACGCCAGGCAATCTCCTTACGAAAAGTCTCGTGGGCCTTACTTTCACCGAGCACAGCCAGCAAAGTGCGTGGGTGAATTTCGCCCCACTTTAAATGTGCACTGAGCTTGCTCGTGCCATCAATACCAGCCAAATTTCGGGCTTCATCGTAATTGTCCAAACCATTTTTCTGAAAATGCGTCCACCGAGTTAATGCCGCTTTTTCACCGGCGTCAGTTATTTCAGCGCCTTTAGGCAATGGCCAATCAGGAAAGTTGCGATCAGTTGAAAGTGGAGTAACAGCTTTGATTGTTGTAGGAGCATCGGCTGGTTTGCGCCAGCCATGCAAACACCATGCACGATAAAACGGTGTGTAGACCTTGTAAGGCGTTGCATCACTTGGCTTTAGCACTATGCCGGGTGCAACTGCATACGGACTTCCGCTGCGAATTAAGGGAATACCAGAAGCTTCAACTCGATTGTCACGGGCTGCGCCATAGGGTTCATATTCAGTCGAGATATGAACCGAAGTTGCCCCGTACCTCTGCATTAATTCTTTAAGTACATCTACTTGGTCACCAATCATCACATGAAGTGAATTTCCAAGTGACTCATCAAGTTCGTGAAGCGATTGCCCTAAATACGCCAGTCGCTTACTTCCTGTGGCATCAATAAGTTTCTTGTCCAATATAAAAACAGGAACTATTTCCTCGGCTGCAGCCATCGCATCCAACAGAGCCGGGTTGTCGCCAATACGTAGATCTCGACGAAACCACATAATGCTTCTTTTAGGCGCAGACATGGGTAGATTTAACCAGTATGAACGAGATTAAGCGCTTCCAAATCCGCGGCGTCCCAGGCGATGTTAAGCGCGTTGATTTCAATGGTCGGATTGTTGATTATTGGCTTCCAAAAATCCCTGCTACACACTTACTTATTGCCCACGATGGGCAAAATGTATTTGATGGACGCACATCTACCCACCGCGGACAGACATGGAAAATGGCGCAGTCCGCCATTCGTGTTAGCAAAGAATTAGGAATTACACCTCCAGCAATCATTGGTGTTTGGCATAGTGGTTCAAAACAAGATCCATGGGGCCGTGGAAAAGACTTGGTTCCGCAAAAATATTTTCAAGAAGGAATTCCAGTCCATAAAGATTTCGAGAACGCCTTTAAACCCGAACTCCTTCATGGAGATGCATATCTTGAGAGAATTCTTGAAGAATACGTTCCTGCAATAGCACCAGGAATCCCGGCTGCTCATACAGCAATGATTGGTTCATCGATGGGCGCTTTGGCCACTTTGTATGCAGTTGCCCAGTTTCCCAACAACATTTCAACTGCACTTGCACTTTCAACCCATTGGCCCTTTGGGGGCGAAGCATTAGTCGAGCGAACAATAAGGGATTTACCAGATCCGATTAATCACAAAATATGGATGAGCCATGGCACTAAAGGTTTAGACAGTGCTTATGCTCCATACCAACACTTTGCCGACAAACTGATGTACGAACGCGGATACTTGCCGCATAACTTTGCGAGTAAGGTTTATGAACGTAGTGGCCACAATGAAAGATCTTGGGCTAAGTATCTAGATCAACCCATGCGTTTTTGGCTTCACTCCGCTTAGGAGTTCGCCTCGATCATCACATTTGTATGTGGAAGTTCAAAGGTTGCCCCTTTTGAATTAGTAACTAGCGCCCGGAGTTCTAGTGTTTGTCCCGCGTAATCGAGTGGATCAATAAAGACGCTGTATGGGGCGTTGGTATCTGTTCCCAACGAAACCCAAGGTTGGTCTGCACCTGTTCTACAAAAGAAGGTTACGTTCAATAGATCTTTTGAAGTAATAGAGGCTTTAGTTTCGTAGTATCCAGAGAGGTAATCCATTTCGGAAGTTATCTTTCCTACTTTGACTTCAGTTTTATCAATAGTTTTATTTGCTTTTAGCACCACGGTGGATAAAGCTGGAATAGTAATTGTCACAATTTCATTTTTGTTAGTTACAGTGGCTTTTCCAAGAAGTGTTTTCCAACCACCTGTGGAAGTTGCTGTTGTTATTGAAGCTTTAACCGGTTTCGTTGAATTATTAAAAGCAACTAAGAATTCGCGATTTTCAGATGGCTCTTTTTTAGAAACAACAAGTAGCGCATCTTTGGCATATCTGACCTGCATGATTGAGTTGGAAAGGCCTGGATTTGCTGCACGAAGATTTGCTAAAACCTTGAGATATTGAGCAATTGGATGCGTATCTGTTACAGCAAATGCATCACCGGTTCCTATTGGTTTACTTCCAATGCGAAGCTCAGTTTTCCAAGCGCTTACTTTTGTAGAGAACATATCTTGGCGAGATAACTGATCTGTACCGTTGCCGCTTCCTGTCATGCCAACTTCATCTCCATAATAAACAGAAGGGATTCCACGCGTTAAATACATAAGAGCATGGCCTAATAAAGTACGGGGCAAGAGTTCGCTTGGATTATTAAGTCGCTTAGATTCAATCATCATTCCGGCACGGCCCATGTCATGATTTCCAAGGAAAGTCACTAAATTACTGGCATCTGAAGTTGCACTTGTATAAAGGTCATCATAAGCAAATAGATTTTCCACAACAGTTGCATCGGAATAACCAGAGGCAAACTCGGTTGCTGAGCGTTGAAATGGAAAATCTAATACGGTCTGTATTTTATTTCTGCGAACGTAATTCATAAGATTAATCGGGTTAGCGTCATAAACTTCACCAAAAGTAGTGAAGTTATTGATACCTACAGATTTGGCAGCGGCGTTAATTTGTGGGGACCAATTCTTAAAGAAGTTATCATCCACATGCCGCGCAGTGTCGACGCGAAATCCCGATATACCGTAATCCTTAATCCACTGACCATAAACATCGGCCCAACCGTTATAAACAACGGGTTTTTCAGTGGCTAAGTCATCTAATCCGTAAAAGTCACCGAGCTGAATACAGGGTCCATCTCCCCAACAATTACTCATTGGTCCAACGTTATGATAATTATTTATGTCATTGAGCCAAGCTGGGTTTTTCGCATTAGTTAAATCACTTGAAATGTAAGGAGTGTGATCGTTATATGCAATGACATCTCCGGTGTGGTTAGTAACTACATCTAATATCAACTTCAGATTCAATTTCTTGGCGCATTGGGCAAAAGCCACCATGTCGGCTTTGGTCCCTAGATGAGGATCAACGTTAAGGAAATCAACGCCCCAATACCCGTGGTACCCAGCTCCACTTGGAGTTGGTTTTTGCTGCACAACAAGAGGAGTAACCCAAACTGCTGTGAATCCCAGCTTCTTAATTCGAGCTAAACCATTGTCCCCGGCACTACAAGTTCCGGTTAGGCCTTTTAAATCCCCCCCATGGAAAAAAGCCGTACTTCTAGGGTCATAGCCTGGATAAGCATCATTTGAAGTATCACCATTGAGATATCGATCTGGAAAAACAAAATAGATGACATCTTTAGACAGGCCGACTTTAACTGTGTCAACGACGGGTGATGCGGCGAAGGATGTTGTTGTAAATATTAGAAAGAATGTTGTTGCAAAAAAGAGCGTGAGCCTTTTTTTCAACGTTAGCCCTTAACCGAACCTGCAGTTAAGCCGCTCACAATATATTTCTGAAGTGATAAGAAGATTATGACAATTGGAATCGATGCCAGAATTGATCCTGCGGCAAATGGTCCCCAGTTTTGTGAATACTGACCGCCGATAAACTGCTGTAAACCAACGGCTACTGTTCGGTTATTCATATCGACAAGGAATAACCTTGCCAAAATAAACTCATTAAATGTTCCAATGAAACTCAAGAGAGCAACAACTGCAAGGACTGGCGAGGCCAGAGGTACGAAGATCAACCAGAAAGTTTGAACTTCGGAGGCTCCATCGATCTTTGCCGCCTCATCTAATTCAGCGGGGATAGAATCCACAAAGCCCTTTAGAAGCCAGATGTTAACGCCCATCGCGCCGCCCAAGTAAACAAGCAGGAGTCCTGGTCGAGTTCCCAAACCGATGGCAGGAGCAAAGGTATAAACGCGCTCCATAATTACATAAACCGCTGAAATGGCCAGAATTGCAGGGAACATCTGAACTAGAAGTAGTAACTGAATACCTTGTTTGCGGCCTTTAAATTTTAAGCGGCTAAATGCAAATGCTGATGCCGATCCAATCATTACTGATAGAAGCGCGACGGATCCGGCAATTATAAGCGAGTTCTGAACCCACGTTAAATAAGGAATTGTCGGATTATTAAATAGCAACTTGTAGTTCTTGAATGAGATTTCACGTGGAATAAATGAAGTCAGCTGCAAACTACCCGAAGAGTTAAATGATGAAATAACTACAAGGTAAAGCGGGAAAAGTGAAAAAAGACAGACCGCAATTGCAATGATGTGGCGCCAAGAGTCATGCATTAACCATTTTTTCATGCGAATGTCTCCAATACCTTGGATTTTCGCAGTCCATAAAGCGAGATGGATGCAACAAGTACAAAGATAATCAATGAGATTGCGCTTGCTAGACCAAGGTCCTGCGTTCCAGTGCCAAATGCGATCTTGTACGTATAGCTAATCAAAATATCTGTGGCTCCTGCAATTTGGCCATCTAATTCGTTTCTTGGTCCACCGCCCGTAAGCAAATAAATTAGATTAAAATTATTAAAGTTATAGGCAAATGAAGCTATTAGTAACGGAGAAAGAATCTGTAATAAAAGTGGCAAAGTTATTTTACGGAAAATCTGACGAGGATTTGCCCCGTCAATAGCTGCAGCTTCAAGAAGTTCACTCGGGATTGCTTGCAACGATCCGCTTGAGATCAGATAAAAGTAAGGGAATCCAAGCCAGAGATTTACCAAGATAACGGCTACACGGGCAAAGTTAGGATCAGAGAACCAAGCGATATGCGTACCGAACAAGGTGTTAATTGCACCGAATTCGGTGTTAAACATGCCGCCCCAAATCAAAATACTCATAACACTTGGCATGGCATATGGGAGCACCAAAATCGAGCGATAAATGCGACGGCCATGAATTGGCTTATTAAGCGCCAAAGCCAGTAGTAGTCCAAGGGCAAAAGTTGTAAGCACTGTTAAAAGTGCAAAAGCTACCGTCCAGATGAAGACTCTTACAAGCGGTCCTCGTACTTGGGGATTCGTAAGAATTTTTGTGTAGTTTTCAAACCAAATCGGTGCGCGCCAGCCTGGCTCCAAAATTGCAGTTTTGTCATTAGGAAGGGCGTAGTTGCCACGACCGTTATCACTATATACATTGCCATTTATTAGATTTTTAAATTCATCTTTAGCCGGAATGTATTCAAGCGATTGTTGCGAAACAATTCCCGCATCAAATCCTTCCAGCGAGATAAAGTAAATGCCTTCGTAAGCAAAGTTAACATTCGAATAAGACTTATCAGCACCTGCCATTTGCGCATCTGTTAGTGCATTAAAGTCAGGTGCCGTTATAGCAACGCCGTACTCGTTGAGCGTTACATCTTTGGCAGCGACTGGAATTCTACTGATAGCCGTTGAGATAAAATATTTTAAGTTGGCGATGTCGGAAACAAGTATTGCCTCTTGCCCTTTGTATTTACCTAACTTGAGATCAAATGAAATTCCAGAAGGTGCAGCTTCGACAGCTCTGGCCTTAATCTGGATTATCGCTTCTTCTTTTGAAACTAGATTCCCGGTTTTATAATTGAAACCTGACATTGTCACGGTATAAAGAATTGGCCCGATTACAAAAGCGGTAAGTAACAAAATACCTGGAATAAAGAATTTCAGCGGAACCGATATCTTTGTTAAATAAGTGAGAGCTATAGCAAGCATCGTAAGCGCAAGAAAACCTGAAATTACATACTCATGCTGCGCGAAAGCGCTCTGTGCCAACATTAGTAATACAGCTGAAAGAAGGCCAACCACAATGATTTTCAGCAAGAGAGCAAATTTGCCTCTAATTAAATATGTCATTGGAATTAGTCCTAACTCAGTTGGTTTGAAAAAGTGATGCGGGCGAGAAATTCGCCCGCATCACTCGACTTCAAGTAATTAATTTGAGTAAATCAAATTAATTAGAGATCGGCCTTACCGGCTTCGACGTTTGCACGCCAGATAGCAGCTAGCTTTGATGCTTCTTTAACTGCATCTTTGCCATCGATTAGAACTGCTGTCCAGTAAGCAGGAGCTGAATCCCAGTAGCTAGCGCCACCCTTATTGTTATTAAGGAATGCACCGATCTGTGGGATACCTGCAAGGCTTGCTGCAGAACCGAATCCGCGCTGTGCAGCTGAAACTGTTGCATCAGCTTGTGCGCCCTTTTCTGCTGGTGGACGCTTTTCTAGGTTTTGGTAGCGAACTTGTCCATCAGTTGATGCAAAGAAGTTAGTAAGAAGTGACTTAGCGCCAGCTTCTGTTCCATGCTTTGCAGCGAATGATGTAAGTAGAGCACCGCTAACGCTTCCGAACATATGTCCGTAAGTTCCGTCAGCTACACCTGGAACTGGCATGAGATTCATTGTGAATCCCTTTGCAACATAATCTGCCCATTCCCAGTTACCAATAACTGCGTAAGGAACATTTCCAGCTAGGAAGTTGTCCTTGCAACCTGTATCTGTTGCTGGGAAGAAGCCATTGCTCTTCTTTCCATCCATCAAATACTTGCGAACATTCTGTCCAAATACTGTTGCGCTGAATGTACGTCCGTAAACGATTCCGCCACGTGAGTTGAACTGGTATGCATCTGCGCCGAGTGCTGAGAATACTGAGTGAGCTCCCCATGACATTCCGCCGCCTGCGATACATAGTCCGGCCTTAAGACCCTTTGAGGCCTTGAGAGACTTGTAGTTATCAACCATTTCACCAAAAGTCTTTGGTGCTGATGAAACTAGCTTGGTGTTGTAGATCATTGCAACGTTGTTAACATCAACTGGAACGCCATACAACTTGCCCTTGTACGTTAAATCAAGGAACTGTGTTGGGTTAAAGCGAGCTTTAACAGCTGCTGTAGGAACGTATGGAGCTAACTTTCCGCTCTTTGCAAAAGCTGGAACCCAGTCATTTGCACCAACAACAATATCTGGTCCTGATGAATCAGTTGCTAAATCTAAAGCAGCCTTTAATGCATCAAAACCTGAGAAAGTTACAACTTTGATGGTGTAACCAGGAACCCAGTCAGTCTTTTGTGCAATTGCCTTTACTAAGTTTGGCCCGCGAGATTCATCTGCCCACACAACGATTTCTGTGGACGCACTTGCTGATGGTGCTACAAGTGTTGAAAATGCAAGCGCGAATGCTGCGAAAACGCCAGCAAATCCGAAACGCTTTTTATTCATGTATATCCTCCATGGATGGAATTTACGCATACGAGGGCATGCGTTATTAGGGCTATTCCACACGTGAATGCGACGGTAATCAAATCAACAGGGCCGAATTAGCCCTCAAATGGCTCGGTTTTACCCGATTGTTATAAAGCCTTCCTTTTACAGGTTGGCTTGCAGTATTACTTGTGCAGCTGCTCGACCGAGCCGTCCCAGCCCTCAACTGCCTCAGGTTTGCGAGGACCCTTGCCGATATAGCGAGCAGATGGGCGGATCAAACGGCCAGTGCGCTTTTGTTCCAAGATATGTGCAGACCATCCGGCAGTACGCGCAGCGGTAAACATTGAAGTAAATAAATGTGCAGGAACTTCTGCAAAGTCCAAAATAATCGCTGCCCAAAATTCAACATTTGTTTCTAGAACGCGATCAGGTTGGCGTTCGCGAAGTTCCTTTAGCGCTGCTTGTTCTAGCGCTTCTGCAACTGCATAACGTGGAGCATTTAATTCTTTTGCAGTGCGACGCAATGTGCGTGCACGTGGATCTTCTGCGCGATAAACGCGGTGACCAAATCCCATAAGGCGTTCTTTACGATCTAGCAATCCCTTTACGTATGCAGTTGCATCGCCAGTTTTTTCAACTTCTTCAATCATGTGCAATACACGTGATGGAGCGCCACCATGAAGTGGGCCTGACATTGCACCGATTGCACCTGATAATGCAGCAGCTACATCGGCGCCAGTTGATGCAATAACGCGTGCAGTAAATGTTGATGCGTTCATTCCATGTTCTGCAGCTGAAACAAAGTACGCATCGATTGCACGAACGTGTGCAGGATCTGGCTCTCCACGCCAACGAATCATCATCCGTTCTACAACTGTGTGCGCTTTATCAATTTCAGATTCTGGAACAGGTGGCAAAGTGATTCCGCGAGCTGCTTGTGAAAGATATGAAAGAACCATTACAGATGCACGTGCAAGATTGCTGCGCGCTTCTGCATCATCAATATCTAGAAGTGGCTTGAAGCCCCATGCTGGTGCCAACATAGAAATCGCTGCCTGCACATCTACACGCACATCACCTGAGTGCACTGGAAGTGGAAACTTTTCAGCGTTTGGAAGTCCTGGATTAAATTGATCATCAACAAGAAGTCCCCATACGTTTCCAAATGAAACGCGACCAACTAGATCTTCGATATCAACTCCGCGGTAACGAAGCGCACTGCCTTCTTTATCGGGCTCTGCAATTTCAGATTCAAAAGCAATTACACCTTCAAGGCCTGGCTTGAAATCATCTGACACGTGGAGCTCCTTTTGCGCGAAGTAGACTTTCTGCAGCGCTAATTCTGCCCCCAAGCCGGGGGTGCTGGCGACCAGAGCTCCAAGAGGATGCACTCATGGCCAAAGTGAGGTTCGATACACCTATGGCTGAAAATGAGTTTTCACGTGAAGAGATCCGAGCAATGCGACGCTCCTACGGGGATGACGGACTACATACTTTAGATGCCGACCCATTTCTAGCCTTTGCAGATTGGCTCAGGCAGGCACATCTAAATCCTGTAATCGTTGAAGCAAATGCGATGGTGCTTTCAACCCTAGGCGCCGATTTGGAAATCAGTACACGAACGGTTTTGCTCAAAGATATTTCAGAAGGTGGATTTACATTTTTTACTAACTACTCATCACGTAAAGCACATGCAATTGAAAGTAACGAACAAGTAAGTTTGTTATTTCCCTGGTATGCAATGGAGCGACAGATTTCTGTTAATGGATTAGCTGCAAAAGTTTCGCAGAAAGAGTCCGAAGAATATTTTGCTTCTAGGCCGTGGGCTTCACAGATCGGAGCCTGGGCAAGTCATCAATCATCACCCCTTGCATCGCGTGAAGAGTTAGAGCAACGATACGAAGGTGCTGCCCAAAAATGGCCCGACGGAACATCAGTTCCATGTCCACCGCATTGGGGCGGATTTCGAGTAATTCCACTTTCAATTGAATTTTGGCAGGGTCGTTATTCGAGATTGCATGATCGGTTGCGCTATGAGCGCAATAACACCAGCAACGATTGGGAGTTGAATAGGTACTACCCGTAGGCTTAGCCCATGAGCGCAGAAATCATTATTCCCTCAGATTTAAAGCCTGTAGATGGACGATTTGGTTGTGGTCCATCAAAGATTCGCCCTGAAGCTTTAGCGGCCCTTGCTGCAAGTGGAATTTCAATTCTTGGAACTTCGCACAGACAAAAACCAGTTAAGAATGTAGTCAAGCGAGTTCGCGAGGGATTGCATTCATTATTTAATTTGCCTGAAGGTTACGAAGTCATAGTTGGCAATGGTGGATCAACTGCATTTTGGGATATCGCAACGCTTAACTTGATCGAAAACCGTTCACAACACTTAGTTTTCGGAGAGTTTTCATCAAAGTTTGCAAGCGCTTCAAAGGAAGCGCCGTTTCTTGGTGAGCCAACAATAATTAAATCTGAACCAGGTTCACATCCAATGGCAACTGCCGAAGTTGGCGTTGATGTTTACGCGCTAACACATAATGAAACTAGCACTGGTGTTTCAATGCCCATCATTCGCCCAGCTGGTATCGATGATGCACTTGTCCTTGTTGATGCAACAAGTGCTGCAGGCGGTTTATTGGTTGACGCAAAAGAGTTCGATACTTATTACTTTGCTCCTCAGAAGTCTTTTGCATCAGATGGTGGTTTGTGGATCGCAATCATGAGTCCTGCCGCGATCGCGCGCGTTGAGAAAATTAAGGCCAGCGGACGTTGGATTCCAGCTTTCTTTGATCTATCAATCGCCATCGAAAACTCACGCCTTGACCAGACTTACAACACTCCGGCCGTGGCGACCTTCATGCTTTTGGCCGATCAAATTGAATGGATGAATGCAAATGGCGGTCTTTCATTTGCCGCTGGGCGAAGTGAGAAATCTTCCAACACTCTGTACTCATGGGCTGAGAAAACTAGCTACACAACACCATTTGTAACTGATTCGGCAATGCGTTCAAAGGTCGTTGGCACAATTAATTTCGATGATTCAATCGATGCTACAAAGATTGCCGCTGCACTGCGTGCCAATGGAATTGTTGATACCGAGCCTTATCGCAAGTTGGGAAAAAACCAGCTGCGAATCGGTATGTTTCCAGCCGTTGACCCAAGTGATGTTGAAGCACTGACCAAGTGCATCGATTTCGTAGTAGCTGCGCTGTAATAGAACTGTGCCTAAATCATTTCAGCGCGATCGTTTTTTCTGGATAGTTGCACTTCAAACTGCGATAGTTAACTTTTATCTTGGTGGCTTTGGGCCAGCACAATCTCTCCTGCGGGCGGACCAAGGTACGTCATTAACTGTGGCGGGTTTGCATGGCGCAGCTCTTGGCATCGCCTCAATCGCTGCTGGATATGCCAATCCACACTTAGCGCATAAGTTTGGGCGCGCTAAATCGCAGTGGATTGGTTTAACTATTTTTGCGGTTGGCTTACTCATGTTTATTGTTTCTCCACCAGTTGTTTTAACTTTACCCGCAACACTCGTTACAGGTTTCGGTGTTTCAATTGTCATTAACACAATGCTTACATCCATGTCTCACCATTTTGGAAAAGCGGCCGAGATAGCCATTCCTCAAGCAAATGGTGTTTCTTCAGTTGGATTTATAATTGGTACAGGATTGATAGGAACTGTCGCAATCATCTATCCAAGTTTTTGGCGCTTGGGATTACTTCTAGCTTTACCCGCTGTTGCACTATTGATGTTTGTCGGTCGTGAAAAAGGAAAAGAAGATCACGTACCTGATGAAGGTGGACCACAAAGTGGAAAGATGTCACCTAAATTCTGGCTCGCATGGTGTGGCTTCGTTGCTTGTATTTCATCTGAATTTGCAACTTCGTTTTGGGCATCCGCTCTGCTAAAAGATCGCGTCGGTTCAACCGCTGCGATTTCAACTGTTGCCGTGGTTGCTTACGGTGTTGGACTTGCAATAGGTCGCTGGTATGGCGGCCATGTTTTAAAGAAAATTAAACTTGATAATCAACTTTTCATCTTAATTTCTCTACAATTTATCGGCTTCATAACTTTCTGGCTTTCACATGCAATGTTGTTGTCCCTCATATCTTTGATGTTTGTAGGTATGGGTATTTCTATGCAGTTTGGATTATCGGCAATTCGATTAGTTGGCTTTAGCGATGGCCGGCCAGACCTGGCAGTTGGTCGCTCATCTCTAGGCGCTGGTATCGCCATCGCAGGAGCACCCTTCTTGCTCGGCTTTTTAGGTGATAACTTCGGAATTTCGCGTGCCTACATCATGGTGCCTGTTTTAATTGTGATCGCATTTATACTAATAAAAATGACACCATCACAACCAGTAAAGGCGTGAACAGTGAGCTACAAAGTTCGACGTATCGTTACTCTAATTGCCCTTATCGGGATCATTATCGTTATTGCTATTAGCGGTCTTTAATACGCCTTGCACTGAAATGTCTGTCGGTACTTCAACTCTATTTTTGTATTTTATCCAAATAACTATCGTTGCAATAAGTGAAATAGTTCCACAACCTGCAATTGTTTGACGCACTCCAATGAGTTCAGACATTACGCCAATCAACGGTGAACCAACCGGCGTACCACCCATAAAGATCAATAGGTAAATACCCATTACACGTCCGCGAATTGTTTGGTCGCTATTTACTTGGACTATCGAATTTGCTGTGATCATTGTGGTTAATGCAGTAACTCCGCAGAATGGTAGAAATATTGCATAGGCTGTGTAGGTCGGCATGAATGACAAAATGACAATCGCTATTGAAAATGCCCCAGAACCCAGAATTACAAATCGGGTTTTACGAAATCTCTCCAAACGAGCAGAGGCTATTGCGCCCGAGAAAGAACCAATAGCAATGAAAGTTCCAAGAAGGCCATAAGAAGCAGGGCCTTTACCAAACTCTTGTGTGGCCATAAGTGCATTAAATATTTGAAAATTCAATCCAAAAGTTCCCATAAAGAAAACAATTAGCATCACCACGTAGATGTCCGGGCGGGCTAATGCATATCTCAGGCCTTCGCGAACATTTGTCATTGTCTTTGGTCGATCTTGATGAAAAAACTCTTTTTCGTTCATCAGCATCAGCGCCACAATTGCAAAGAGAAATGAAATCCCATTAAGAATGAATGATGGGCCAGTACCAAAAGCTGCAATTAATAAGCCTGAAATCGCCGGACCCACTAATCGGCCAGCGTTAAAATTGGCAGAGTTTAGGCTTACTGCGTTTGGAAGATCATCATGCCCGACGATTTCCGCTGCAAAGGCTTGGCGAACCGGTGCATCAATTGCTGAAGAGACTCCCAAAACTGCAGCTAGAACAAATACATGCCACAGCACAATGTTATGTGACATCACTAGTACGCCTAATGAAATCGCAGAAAATGCTCCAAGTGCATTTGTTGCCATTAAGAGTTTGCGTTTATTGAATCGATCCGCCAAGGCCCCGCCATGTAATGAGAAAAATAAGACCGGCGTAAATTGAATTGCGGTGACGATTCCTAAATATGTTCCGCTATGAGTAAGTTCGAGAACTAACCAATCCTGGGCAATCCGCTGTGCCCAACTTCCAACATTTGAAATAGTGTTGGCAGGAAAAAGTATTCGGTAATTGCGGTGGCGAAATGAACGCCAATTACCATCCTCTTTTACTGAAAACCCCATTACTCTTCTCTCATGGCATCAAACATTCGCTCTGTTGTAACCCTAGTAGCAATTGGCGTAATTTGCTGGGTTGTTGCCTTTGTAGTTGCACTTGCCATTGGTGCCGATGCAAAAATCATTTGGACGTGCGTCGTTGGAGCAGCACTAGGCTTAACCGGCATTCGTTATTCAATTCGCCGCAATAAACGCAGCGGAATTTAATTTAAGCTTCTAGCGCTGTAGCGATACCGCGCAAAACACGGCCCAGGCGCTCAGCTTCAACTGCAGATGGATGGCGTCCATGGCGAAGACCATTACCAACACGATCTAAAATCTTGATTGTGTCTTCGATCATTGCCGCTAAATCATCTGGATTTGCACGAGAATTTTCGGCAAGAGATGGTGGTGCATCAATGATGTGCACTGATAGCGCTTGTGGTCCACGACGTGAATCCGCGATGCTAAATTCCAACTTTGTTCCAGGCTTAACTGTTGAAATACCCTCTGGAAGAGATGAAGCGGCTAGATAAACATCTTCGCCTTCATCATTTGCAATAAAACCGAAACCTTTTTCTAGGGAGAACCATTTAACGCGTCCTGTAGGCATGGGGAGGGCTCCTTGCTAATTTCGTTTATTCGTTTAAGCCGCGGGGGCTGCGGTCAGGGTTTTAGTTTATCACCAGGTCAGTGAAGGTCGCTTCGGAGTGAGCACCGCAGCCGTGATCGACAGAGACCACGCGTGCATCGTCAGGCGAAATCGCATTTGCACATACACCAAATGTTGCACGCAATGAGCCTGCAATCGGAAGAAAGAAGCCGCATGAATGACATGGCTTAGGTGCAGCTTGTGCAACGGGCGCTGATGGACCACGGTCACTGCCATACCAGCGCTTTGCCGCTTGATCGCGTCCCTCAATAGACATAACTCGTGAACGACCAAAACCTAATTCGATTGCCAAGGCGGTATCTAAATCTTCATCCTGTGGCAACGCTGATTGTCCCGCAACTAAACGTGTGTCATTAAGTGAACTTGGAACAATGTCACCGACTCCGACATCGCCTGGTTGGATGCGATCGCGATATGGAATCCACTCTGGTGCAAGTAAAGCATCAGGACCTGGAATAACAACTAAATCGCACACTGTTGGTGTTGCATCGGCATCAACTTTTGCAATTGTTACGCACCAACGCCATCCTTTATATCCAGCAAGGTTTGCATCAAATAAATATGTTGCTACGCGGTTTTCATCATCAAACTCAACACCAATAAATGAACCGACCTGATCTCGCTTTTCTGCATGATCAAAGATTGCGGTGTGGGCAAGATTCTTTGCATCAAAAGGCGCGGCAACAGTTGCTGTTGCCTTCTTTAGTGATTTCTTTGCCATGTGCTTAGGGTAAAGCAAAACGCCGCTCCCATGTTAATTGGGAACGGCGTTACGCGTAACTACTGAGTAAATATGGGCTTTAGAAGTCCATATCTCCGCCACCTTGTGGCATTGCTGCTGCATTCTTCTCTGGCTTATCAGCAATCACTGCTTCAGTTGTGATGAAGAGTGCTGCGATTGATGCCGCGTTTTGAAGTGCAGAACGTGTGACCTTAGCTGGATCAATAATTCCAGATTTAATCATGTCAACGTATTCACCAGTTGCAGCATTAAGGCCCTGACCTGCTGGAAGATTGCGTACTTTTTCCACGACAACTCCGCCTTCAAGACCTGCATTAATTGCGATCTGCTTTAAAGGAGCTTCGATTGCATATTCAACAATCTTTGCACCTGTTGCTTCATCGCCAGTTAATCCAGTTAACTTCTTGAATGCTGCTGTTGCTGCCTGTAGAAGTGCAACGCCACCACCGGCGACGATTCCTTCTTCAACTGCAGCCTTTGCATTGCGAACTGCATCTTCAATGCGGTGCTTGCGCTCTTTGAGTTCTACCTCAGTTGCAGCTCCAGCTTTGATAACAGCTACGCCGCCAGCAAGCTTTGCAAGGCGCTCTTGCAACTTCTCGCGGTCATAATCTGAATCACTTTTTTCAATCTCTGTGCGGATCTGTGTAACGCGGCCCTTAATCGCTGCCTCATCGCCAGCGCCTTCAACGATTGTTGTCTCTTCCTTGCTAATAACAACTTTGCGAGCGCGACCCAAAAGTTCTAGGCCGGCCTGATCAAGCTTGAGACCAACTTCTTCAGAGATAACCGTTGCACCAGTCAAAATTGCAATGTCTTGAAGCATCGCTTTGCGACGATCTCCAAAGCCAGGTGCCTTCACTGCTGCAGAACGAAAAGTTCCGCGAATCTTGTTTACAACAAGAGTTGCTAATGCTTCGCCTTCAACATCTTCAGCGATGATTGCAAGTGGCTTGCCTGATTGCATAACCTTTTCAAGAACAGGTACAAGATCCTTGATATTTGAAATCTTTGAGTTAACGATAAGTACGTAAGCATCCTCTAGGACAACTTCCATACGATCCTGGTCAGTTACAAAGTAAGGAGAGATGTAACCCTTATCAAAGCGCATACCTTCAGTGAGCTCGAGTTCGAGACCAAAAGTATTTGACTCTTCAACAGTAATGACGCCTTCTTTGCCAACCTTGTCCATCGCCTCTGCGATCATCTCGCCGATAGTTGCATCTGCTGCAGAGATAGATGCTGTTGCCGCGATCTGTTCTTTAGAATCAACGGCCTTTGCCATAGACAAAAGCTCGGCAACGATTTCAGTAACAGCTTTCTCCATACCGCGCTTGAGCGCCATTGGATTTGATCCGGCAGCTACGTTACGAAGACCTTCGCGCACTAGTGCTTGGGCCAAAACAGTTGCAGTAGTTGTTCCATCGCCAGCGACATCATCTGTCTTCTTAGCAACTTCCTTAACTAACTCTGCACCGATTTTTTCCCATGGATCGTCAAGATCGATTTCTTTAGCGATGGAAACACCATCGTTAGTAATTGTTGGGGCGCCCCACTTCTTTTCTAGAACCACGTTACGTCCACGGGG